>NZ_JACOOY010000002.1:0-259000 GCF_014287705.1 Dorea hominis
AGACCCCTTGAAGACGACGAGGTAGATAGGTCAGAGGTGGAAGTGTGGTAACACATGGAGCTGACTGATACTAATCGGTCGAGGGCATGACCAAGCAAGGTGATAGGTAAAGGATGAAGAGTATTTCTTGTATGCAGTTTTGAAGGTATATAACTTACAGAAGTGATTGGTATAAAGCCAGTCGCTTTTTTGTTATAAGAAATAAAAACTATTAATCTTTTATTCAAGGATTTTAATATAGATAAGTAAAAAGACGGCTATCTTTTTCGGACAGTCGTATGAGAGTGACTAAGAATGAGGAAATTATTTCTTCTCTTTTTTATGACAGATTCCATACTTTTGAAGAGATGAGAAAACCTGAACTTCGTCATTACCATGAATCATCAGTAATGCTGGAAGACCCAGTTGGATATTTGCAAGTTCAGAAAGCTTTTTCCCATCAACGGGTTTGTTGTGGTTGGAAATATCGCGTATTTGTACATCAGATGAAACCTTACTGCAAATATTATGAAAGATAATAAATTGACTTGTTGTTGTGAATTTTATATTATTTTTTATCATAGCAGGCCACCTCTGTAAAAATAGATTTTCTTTTTCCTTTTGCAAGTGTATAATAGATGACAAGAAATGTAAAATGTATATTCGGCATACCTGATATATAAATAAAATATAGATATGGTATAGATGTGATATAGATGGAGAGAAAAATGGACATTACATACGATTATTACCGGATTTTTTATTATGTGACAACCTATAAGAGTTTTTCAAAGGCGGCAAAAGTATTAGGAAGCAACCAGCCCAATATTACGCATTTTATGAACAATCTGGAAAATCAGCTTGGCTGTCGGTTGTTTGTACGATCTAACCGTGGTGTAACATTGACACAGGAAGGTGAATTATTATATCAACATGTCAGGATTGCTTATCAGCAGCTTCATGCAGCGGAAGTAGAGCTGGCAGGAAAACGTAGTATGGAAAGTGGGAGCGTTACGATCAGTGCAAGCGAGATTGCATTACATTTACGGCTTCTTCCGGTACTTACAAAGTTTCATAAATCATATCCCAATATTCAGCTCCATTTGTTGAATCATAGTACACCAAGAGCAATACGCGCGGTAAAAGAGGGACAGGCGGACCTGGCAATTGTAACGACTCCATTGAAGGCGCAGAAGCCTTTAAAAGTAATGCCACTGATGAAATTCCGTGAGATTGCAGTTGGAAGTCCTGCGTTTTGTCTGGATATACTAGGGAAAGAAAGAGATTCTCAGGTTCATTTAAAAGAGATTGCTTCACATCCCATAGTCAGTCTGGAGAAAGACAGCACATCATACAAATTTTATTCGGAATGGTTTATGGAACAGAATCTGATATTTACACCGAACACAGAAGTAGAGACGATGGATCAGATATTGCCACTGATTTCGTGTGGGCTGGGAATTGGCTTTTTACCGGAATTATATGTAAAACCAGCAATAGAATCTGGAAAATTGCAGATGATATCATTATATGAAAAGATTCCTGAAAGAGAAATCTGTCTGGTGGAAAATATGAATTTCCCACCGGGAATTGCAGAGGAAGCTTTTAAACATTTATTGTTGTAGAAAATGTATTTTTAGCATTGGAAATGGCAGGTGTATGATGCAGAAATGTGATTATATATATAGAACATAGGTGCCATGTAAATAAAACAGAGGTTATTTATTTGACTTTGAAAAAACAGCTTTCTATACTTAATAAAGTATAGAAGGCTATTTTTGTTATGGAGGCGATAATATGCAAACTGTATTACCGAGAGAAGAAGCTGTAGAAGCAATTTTTTCTAAAATATTTGAATCAAAAGAAGCATGTGGAAGATTAAAAGACGTATTTCAGGAACATCTGGAAGAAGAAAATATATCCGGAGATTCAGCAGGACATTTCGCAGAGGTACTGTTTCATGCATATAAAAATGGTGATGTTACGGCACTTTTATTGGAACTTTGTGGAAGAAGTATGTTTGACTTATTACGGGAAGCATATTTGATCCCTAAAAAATTTCACGGAAAAGCGGGTGCAAATCCGGTGCTTTTAACAGATGTAGATGGCAATCTGTTACAGGAAAAAAAGGTCTCGGCAAGAGAATATACGAAATTCAAAGAAACATACGAGATACATCAATGTGCACCGAGATCAAAAGTATATCTGGCAGATGGATATGATCTTGTACGGTCTTATGAAAAAGGAACAAAAATTGTTGAGAAAAAAGAAAACAAAAGCAGAGGCATATTGATTCTGTATGCTTTACCGGATACATGTAAGATGGGATTGACAGAGGCTGAAGCGTATGCAGTTGTATGGGAAACATTTATGCAGATTCAGAAAGCAGCACCGCGCGCAATTGTATATTACGGACAGGAAACAGGAATTAAAAAGCAAAAAGAGTTTGATGAGATCGGGGTGCTCCTGCCGATTCGCGAATTTGAGAAGAAGATGCTGCATCACTTGCAGGAAGTGGATGGTATCGTGCTAGCATGCCGGGAAAAGATGATGGAAAAAGCAGGACAGGAAAGCCTGGATCTGAATGATTAGGAAGTGATGAGGATGCAGCTAGATCAATTACGAAAAAATCATATGGATGTTCTCTGGCATGAGTATACAGATGCAGGAGGAGAGAACAGACCTGTTACAGAAGCAAGCCTTACTGAGAAAGCTTCTATTATCGGCAGAGTGGGTATTATGCTCTTGTCCTGTGGAACCGGAGCATGGAGAGTGAGAAGTTCCATGAATACACTTGCAGAAGTGATGGGGATCACATGTACCGCGGATATTGGACTGATGTCGATCGAATACACCTGTTTTGATGGAGAAGATGGTTATACACAAGCTCTTTGTCTGACTAATACAGGGGTAAATACATCAAAATTAAACCGTCTGGAAAAATTTATCCGGAATTTTGAAAAGGAAGGAAAGCATATATCCGGAGAACAGTTACATCAGCTTCTGGATGAAATAGAGAAAATTCATGGATTATATTCACCTGTGGCACTGGGAATGGCTGCAGCGCTTGCGTGCGGTGGATTCACATTTCTGCTTGGCGGCGGTCCGATTGAAATGCTCTGTGCATTTATTGGCGCAGGTGTTGGAAATTATGTGCGGTGCAAATTGACAAAACACCATTTTACTTTGTTTTTGTGTATTGTATCCAGTGTATCATTAGCTTGTTTTACTTATGCGGGATTTTTAAAACTGGCAGAAATTTTGTGGGGAATATCCATTCAACATGAAGCTGGTTATATATGTGCCATGCTCTTTATTATTCCGGGGTTCCCATTTATTACGAGTGGCATTGACCTTGCAAAACTGGATATGCGTTCGGGCATGGAACGTTTTGCGTATGCTATATTGGTTATTCTTGTCGCAACAATGGCTGCCTGGATCATGGCATTAATTCTACATTTACAGCCGGTAGATTTTCCAAAAATTTGTTTAACATCAGAAGAGCAGGTGATATTCCGGCTTCTTACCAGCTTTTGTGGTGTGTTTGGATTTTCCATTATGTTCAACAGTCCACCGGGACTTGCAGCTGTAGCTGCAGGAATCGGAGCAGTTGCCAATACACTTCGACTTGAATTTGTTGATCTTACCGGTATGCCGCCGGCAGTAGCGGCATTTATTGGAGCGCTTACGGCTGGAATATTAGCATCTTTAATAAAAAACAGAGCTGGATATCCGAGAATTTCAGTGACAGTCCCATCTATTGTTATTATGGTTCCTGGGTTATACTTATATCGAGGCTTCTATAATTTGGGAATGATGTCGCTTTCGGTATCCGCATCCTGGTTTGCATCAGCTATGCTTATTGTTATGGCGTTGCCGCTGGGTCTGATATTTGCAAGGATACTGACAGACAGATCATTCCGTTATTGTACATAGATAACAGAAGAGGAAAATATGCGTTTAAAAAATATATTATTGGTGGTAGAAGATGTTGAGCGTTCCAGACGCTTTTATGAAGAACTGTTCGGGTTACATGTGATTACAGCTTTTGACGGAAATATGATACTGACAGAAGGATTAGTCCTGCAGGAACGAGAAATCTGGGAGAAATTAACAGGAAAAAAAGTCAAAAATGCAGGAAATAATGCAGAATTATACTTTGAAGAGAATGAATTAACAAAATTTGCAGGAAAACTGGAGAAATCAGACTGGAATATTACTTATGTGAATCCTCTAAAAGAAGAAAGCGGAGGACAGCAAGTGATCCGTATTTATGATCCGGACGGGCATCTGATCGAGATTGGAGAGTCTTTGGAACATGCAGAAAAAAGGCAAAAAGAAGGGTTTGCAAAGATGGAGAGAAATCTTGTGGATATTATGAAGGAAGAACAGGCAAAACTGGGATTTCGTAAAGAAGCAGTAAGACTGTATTATCCACTCGCTACATTGCAGCATTTCTTTCATGCAGAAGATACGGCAGAAGAGATGCAGGAGCGACTGCAGGCATTTCCGGAAGAATTTACAGACAAACTGGGAAATGTACAGGTGACGCATAAGAAAGGCCGGTTTTGTATTCACATTCCGGAAGAAGGAAGTGTCTATGTAAAAGAACAGATGAAAGATAACGAGTTCATAAAAGAACTGATTGGACAGGTACAGCAGCGTGACTGTACAATTGAGGATCTTAAGAAGTTGTTTGAAGCACATTCAGATCAGGTGATTTTTGAAACTATGTCAAATGGAGAGTTTGATTATCTTCTCCGTTTTGCGGACGGGGTACCCGATGACTATTATTACTGCTTCAAAGATGAAGGCTGTCATATGGTTTATCATCGTTTTTTGCCGGAAGATTATAAAGATTTTGACTTTTAAGATTTTAATCTTGAGAATTCTGCCAAGGAAGCAAGAACAAAATTGCGGCATGCCTGAAAATATGCTATATTAAAAGTATCATTTACGAATGGAAATATATGAAGTAATAGGAGTGATCAAAATGTATCAGGAAGAGTATAAACGTTGGCTGGAGGCAGATCTGGAAGATGCAGATCTGAACCCGGAATTAACGAAAATTGCGGGAAATGAAGAAGAGATCAAGGAGCGTTTTGCAGTAGCACTGAAGTTTGGAACAGCCGGACTTCGAGGTGTTCTCGGAGCCGGAACGAACCGTATGAACATTTATGTTGTACGTCAGGCAACACAGGGACTTGCAAACTGGGTAAAGACACAGGGAGGAACACAGACAGTAGCGATTAGTTATGACAGTCGTCTGAAGAGTGATGTATTTGCCAAGACAGCAGCAGGAGTTCTGGCAGCGAATGGAATTAAGGTTCGCATTTATGACGCACTGATGCCTGTACCGGCATTATCATTTGCAACACGTTATTATAACTGCAATGCAGGTGTTATGGTTACAGCATCCCACAACCCGGCAAAATATAATGGATACAAGGCTTATGGACCGGATGGATGTCAGATGACAGATGATGCGGCAGCAATTGTATATGCAGAGATCCAGAAGACAGATGTGCTTACAGGAGCAAAATACATATCTTTTGCAGAAGGTGTAGAAAAAGGTCTGATCCAGTTTGTAGGGGATGACTGCAAGAATGCATTATATGAAGCAATCGAATCACGTCAGGTTCGTCCGGGCTTATGCAAGAGTGCAGGATTGAAACTGGTATACAGCCCGTTAAATGGTTCCGGACTGGTACCTGTTACACGTGTATTAAAAGATATTGGCATTACGGATATTACAATTGTACCGGAGCAGGAATATCCAAATGGCTATTTTACAACTTGCAGTTATCCGAACCCGGAGATTTTTGAGGCGTTGGAACTGGGACTGAATCTTGCAAAAGAGACAGGTGCAGATCTGATGCTTGCAACCGATCCGGATGCGGACCGTGTTGGTATTGCAATGAAGTGCCCGGATGGTTCTTATGAGCTGGTAAGCGGTAACGAAGTAGGAGTTCTTCTGTTAGATTATATCTGCGCAGGACGTACGGAGAAAGGCACAATGCCAGAGAATCCGGTCGCTGTAAAATCTATCGTGTCTACACCGCTTGCAGATGCAGTTGCAGCACATTATGGTGTCGAGCTTCGCAATGTACTGACTGGATTTAAGTGGATCGGAGATCAGATTGCACAGTTAGAAGAAGCAGGAGAAGTAGATCGATTCATCTTTGGATTTGAAGAGAGTTATGGATATCTTGCCGGACCGTATGTAAGAGATAAAGATGCGGTGATTGGTTCTATGTTAATCTGTGAGATGGCAGCTTATTACAGAAGTATCGGAAGTTCCCTAAAGCAGAGAATGGAAGAGATTTATGCGGAATATGGTCGTTATCTGAATAAGATTGACAGCTTTGAGTTTCCGGGACTGAGTGGTATGGATAAGATGGCAGGTATTATGCAGGGACTTCGTGAGAATCCGCTGACAGAAGTTGCAGGACATAAAGTTGTATCTGTAACTGATTATCAGAAGCCGGAAGAGACAGGTCTGCCGGCTGCGAATGTACTGATTTACAAGCTGGAAGGCGGCGCAACAGTAATCGTTCGTCCGTCAGGAACAGAGCCGAAGATTAAGATTTATTATACAACACTTGGCAAAGATCTTGCAGAAGCCGAAAGTCAGAAAGAAAAACTTGCAGAAGCATTAAAGCCAATTATGAAATAGTAAGATTGTAGAAAAATTAACAATAAAATAAAGCACAAAAAATAAGTTAAAAAAATATCAAAAAAAGCTTCCTTTTTCTGTATTACGGGTATATAATATGTTTAACAAGTAAAGTTCGGAAATATAGAAAAGGAGGCTTATTTTATGAATATGGATTTATGTAAACTGATCGTGGAACGTCCGTATAAGAAAGTGTATCGCTGTGAAGGCAGTATCGTTAAATTATTTGATGAGAACCATCCAAAAGTTGACATTTTCAATGAAGCAATGGAAACAGCCAGAGTCGAAGCAACCGGTCTTGAGATTCCAAAGCTTCAGAAAATAGAAAATATTGACGGAAAATGGGCGATTTTTCTGGAATACAAAGATGGTAAGACATTAGAAGAGATGATGCATGTGGACCCGGCGAATATTGACAAGTACATGTCCGACTTTGTTGACCTGCAATTACAGATACAGTCTAGGAAAGCACCGATGCTTCCAGATCTGAAAGAGAAGCTTGCAAGACAGATCAACAGTATTACAGAACTGGATGCAAGCCAGAGATACGAACTTCTAACGAGGCTGGAAAGTATGCCACATCACAGTAAGCTTTGTCACGGAGATTTCAATCCGAGCAATATTATTGTCGGAAAGAATGGAAAAATGACAGTCGTGGACTGGGCACATGCAACACAGGGAAATGCCAGTGCAGATGCAGCAATGACGTATTTGTTATTTGCGCTTAAGGATCAGGAAGTGGCAGATCTCTATCTGAAAATTTTCTGTAAGAAATCAGACACAGCAATCCAGTATGTACAGCAGTGGCTCCCGATTGTGGCCGCTTCGCAGCTTGTAAAAGAGAATGAACTGGAGAAAGATTTCCTGATGAAGTGGATCGATGTTATGGATTATCAATAAGAGAATACTTAAAGAATCTGCCATTGGCAGATTCCTGTGGATGCTACATCAACGAAAAATGGGTAGGATTTTTCCTGCCCATTTTGAATTATAAAGGATGACTGTAAGTGACGGGGAGAGGCAAGGATAATTTGATAGATATTTTAATAAAATTTCATAAATTTAATATTTGGTTACTGTTAAAGTATATGAAATTATGTTATAATAATGACATGGTATTGGCCGCTCAAATCGAGAAATACAATGACAGAGATTTGTAGTTACAATACAACGCCGCAGTATGCGTGTTGCAAATTTTTTTTGTCAAAGAGGAGGAAAAGAAAATGGCAAAAATTACAGAAGGATATATGCCTTTTAAAGGTTATCAGACCTATTACAGAATTGTCGGAGAACAGAAAGACAACGGAAAAGCTCCGCTGATCTGTCTGCATGGTGGACCGGGATCTACTCATAACTATTTTGAAGTTCTGGATAATGTTGCAGATGATGACGATCGTATGATCATTATGTATGACCAGTTAGGATGCGGAAAATCTTATCTGGACGGACATCCGGAGATGTGGACACAGGATCTCTGGCTGGATGAGCTGGACGCATTAAGAGAGCATCTTGGACTGAAAGAATGCCACATCATTGGACAGTCATGGGGCGGTATGATGCAGATCGCATATGCAATCGAGCGTGGAGCAAAAGGCGTAAAATCCTTTATTATTTCTTCCGGGCACCCAAGTAGCAGCCTCTGGGCAAGAGAAGGAATGAGAAGAATTAAGATGATGTCTGAGGAAGATCAGGCAGCAATCAATGATGCACTGGAACGCAATGACTTTACAGGAGAAGCTTATCTGAAAGCAGTTGACAATTATATGGACAGATACTGCAACTACTGGAGAGAAGATCTTCCGGAATGCTGTACAAGAGAAAAGAAATCCGGTGGAGAAGCTTACCTGTATGGATGGGGACCGAACGAGTTCGTTCCATCCGGTACATTAAAAGATTTTGAGTACATTGACAGACTTCACGAGATCAAAGTTCCATCATTGATCATGAGTGGTATTTCTGATCTGTGTTCACCATTAGTAGCAAAGACTATGGCGGATGAGATTCCAAACTCTAAATGGATCCTCTGGGAGAGAGCGCGTCATACTACATTCGTAGACAGACATGATGATTACTGTGTTGAGCTGTTAAAATGGATGAACGAATACGACAAATAAGATTTTTAATATTTGGAAATATGCAGAAATAAGATTTTTTGCGTAAGATAAAAAGAAACGGCGTTTCATAGATGAATGATCATTTGTGAAACACCGTTTCTTCTTTATTATTACAACTCTTCCTGGCGGTCGTGATTGATAGTCTGATAGAATAAGCGGTGGATTTCTTTCGGATTGTTTGTCTGTCCAAGAATCCACATCAATTTGGCAACAAGTGCCTCGGTTGTCATATCCGCAGCCTGGAGGATGCTAGGGTGTTCGCTGTATTTCTTACCAACTTGATAAACTTCCAGATCACAGCCTTCTTCCGGAACCTGTGTCGTGACAGCGAGAGTCTTTCCGGAATCTACCCAACCGAAGATAGCTTTCTCAAAAGAATCATCGTATTCCGGAATACCTCCGATACCGAATGTTTCCAGAATGATCGCATCGTAATGTCCGCGCAACAGTTCAAAAATATCTGCCTTTACTTCTGGCGTCAGCTTCAGAACAAAGACACGGTCGTTCAGCCTCTGGTAAGATACCATATTTGCCTGAGCGGTTGTTGGTGCAATGTAGTGACGGACGATCCGGTCATCATGGATCACGGCAAGAAGTGGAAAGTTCATACTCTCGAAAGCGTCAAAACTTCTTGTTCGCTGTTTTCTTGCGCGGGTTCCGGCAACTACTTTTCCATTAAATACAATAGAAACATCACAGGAGTTATCGTCCAGTGCATAGAGAATACTCTGGTAAATATTGATCTTGGCATCCGTATATGGGTTGCCCATTGGTTTTTGTGAGCCGGTAAGAACGATCGGTTTTGCAGAATTTTGGATCAGGTAAGACAGTGCAGCGGCTGTATAAGCCATCGTGTCTGTACCATGCAGAATAACAAAACCGTCATAATCGTTATAATGTTCTGTGATCGCGTCACGCATCAGTCCCCAGAGATATGGACGCATATTTGTACTGTCGATATTCATAAGCTGTAGTACGGTCAGATCACATTTGTCTTTGATGCCCGGTACGCTGGCTGCAAGTTCTTCACCTGTCATAGCTGGTGTTAATCCGTCTCCGCCTTCTGCGGATGCAATGGTTCCGCCGGTGGCAATCATAAGTATTTTCTTCATATTAAAAACCTCTTACTTAATTGTATAGAATATGTTGTGGCACATTGAGTATTTGCAGCGAATAACTACAGAATTATATAGCATATTTGCAATGCAAAACAGAATGCCCATAAAATAAGATATCTGTGAAAACGTAAGATGTCAATAGAAATCTGGAAAAAGAAAGCCGTATCGGGTATAATTAAATCAAGAAGTGGAAAAATACAGAAAAGAGGAGAGATTATGACAATCGAAATAGATACACATGCGCATACGCTTGTCAGTGGACATGCTTATAATACAATGCGGGAAATGGTACAGATGGCAGCAGAAAAAGGACTGAAAGGACTGGCGCTTACAGAACATGCACCAAAAATGCCCGGAAGTACGAATTTATATTATTTTGAAAATCTTGGTGTTGTTCCGCGTAAGATGTACGGAATCGATGTGCTTCTTGGATCAGAGTTAAATATTCTGGATGCGGCAGGCAGTGTAGATCTGCCAAAATCCGTGCTTCGGAAACTGGATATTGCTATTGCAAGCATCCACACGCTGTGTTTTGAAGATGAGTGGAAAAAAGAGCCGGTTACAGAAGCTTACTTAAATGCAATGGAGAATCCGTGGATCGATATTATCGGACATCCGGATGACGGAAGATTTCCGGTAGATTATCCGACGATTGTGAAAAAGGCAAAAGAGACAGGAACATTGCTGGAACTTAATAATTCATCATTACGTCCTGGCGGTTTCCGACAGAATACAAAAGAGAACGCCATAGAGATGCTGAGATGCTGTAAAGAGCTTGGAGCAAAGATCGTGCTTGGTTCAGATGCACATGTAGATGCTTTCATTGCAGACTGTACATGGTCGGAACCCGTATTAAGAGAAGTGGACTTTCCGGAAGAGCTGATCGTGAATACATCGATCGTAAAATTGAAAGAAGCATTAAAACGTAATAAAAAGCTATAGACTTTACGAATTTAGTGTGTTAAAATGTAACGGTAATGAATACTGTTACAAAGGAGATAATTGCTATGAGTAAAAAAATAAGGACGGAAGCAGTTGACTATCTGTTTGAAGCTGTGCTGAGTCTGGAGAATAAAGAAGAGTGTTATACATTTTTTGAGGATATCTGTACGATCAACGAGTTGTTATCCCTGTCGCAGAGATTTGAAGTTGCGAAGATGCTGAGAGAGCAGAAGACATATCTGGAGATTGCAGAGAAAACAGGAGCTTCCACAGCCACGATCAGTCGTGTGAACCGTTCTTTGAATTATGGGAATGACGGATACGATATGGTATTTGAGCGAATTGCTAAGAAAGAAGAGCAGAGCGGAGAATAAAGCATTTATACGATAGAATAACAAAGAATTTAATAAGAATAAAAAAAGAAGTAAGTGAAGTTCTTACTTCTTTTTTTTGCGCTCTTCCGGTTTTGGAAGTTCGTCGATCAGTTTTTCAATGATCTGCTTCTTGACGTATACATCAAAACTCAGATTGCAGATGAAAGCGAAAATCTGAAGATTACGCTGTTCTTTATCTGGAATATCCTGAAACATCTCCATCGCTGCATTATAAGAATGTGTAACATCCTTCTGCATATTCCAAATGCGTGATTTCTCAAGTTCGCAGATATCACTGTAAATGTCTGTAATAGAGAGTCCTTTTGTGTCTGAAAAATACTGTTCCGTCAGAGGAGCAAGAATCGTTTCAATATCCTTGATAGATAAAATGTTTTTAAAATAATAAATAAAGATCATAACAAGAACATGTTCGCGTGAATACTTCTTCTTCACCGGAGGCGGGAGGAGATTGTTCTTCGCGTAATTATTGATCATAGTCTTGGTCAGGATCTTATCATCCGTATAGCGCTTGGTCGAGCGGAGACTCTCTTCCATAAAGGTAGTGACCTGATCCATATACAGGTCAATATTCGGGATGTCTTCCGGCTTGATATAGTCTATTCTGGAGATGCTGGATAAAATACTGTTCAGCAGATCATTTGTATCAATTGTCATATTATCACCTCAATGTAACCATTATATAGTATTCAAAACTAGATGGCAATAGAAATATTTTTATGCTATACTGTTTGGGTAAAAAATATTGGGGAATTTGCGTAAAGCAGGGAGGTTATCATGAAGAAAACAGATGAAAAATATCAGGCATACATACAGATATTAAAAGAAGAACTGGTGCCGGCAATGGGGTGTACGGAACCGATCGCACTTGCTTATGCAGGAGCAAAGGCAAGAGAAGTACTGGGATGTGTACCGAATAAAGTACTGGTAGAAGCCAGCGGAAGTATTATAAAAAATGTAAAAAGTGTCATTGTTCCGAATACGAATCATCTGAAAGGAATTCCGGCGGCAGTGACAGCAGGAATCATTGCCGGAAAGGCAGAGAAAGAGCTGGAAGTTATCGCAGAAGTGACACCGGATGAGATTGAGCAGATGATCACATTTTTAAAAGAGACGCCGATTACAGTTGAACATATCGATCAGGGGATTACATTTGATATTGTGCTGACGTTGTATAAAGAAGATTCCTATGCGAAGGTAAGAATCGCAAATTATCATACGAACATTGTACATATTGAAAAAGATGGTGAAGTGATATTTAACATTCCGGTAGAAGGAGAGAACGAAGAAGGGCTGACGGACAGAAGCCTTCTGGACATGAAGTCTATCTGGAATTTTATTAATACGGTAGATGTTGTCGATATTAAAGAAGTAATCGGGCGTCAGATTGAGTATAATACAGCGATTGCAGATGAAGGTCTGCGCGGGGACTACGGAGCAAATATCGGAAGTGTTCTCTTAAGCGCGTACGGAGATGATGTCCGTACAAGAGCGAAGGCGAGAGCGGCAGCAGGATCGGATGCACGTATGAACGGATGTGAGCTGCCGGTTATTATTAACGCTGGAAGCGGTAATCAGGGAATGACATGTTCGTTACCGGTTCTCGAATATGCAAAAGAGCTGAATGTGACAGAAGAGAAGAAATACCGTGCACTTGCGTTATCAAATCTGACAGCAATCCATCAGAAGACCGGAATTGGAAGACTTTCCGCATATTGTGGAGCAGTCAGTGCAGGTGCGGCAGCAGGGGCTGGAATTGCATACCTGTGCGGTGGCGGCTATGAAGAAGTTATTCATACAGTTGTGAATGCACTGGCAATCGTATCCGGTATGGTCTGTGATGGAGCGAAAGCTTCCTGTGCAGCGAAGATTGCGGCATCTGTAGATGCAGGAATCCTTGGCTATAACATGTACCTGAATGGACAGCAGTTCTACGCCGGTGACGGAATTGTAACAAAAGGTGTGGAGGCAACGATCCAGAATATCGGTCGTCTCGGTAAAGAAGGTATGCGTGAGACGAATGAAGAGATTATTAAAATGATGATCGGAGAATAGGTAATGAGACAGACGGTACTGTGCTACAATTTAAAAGGAACGAAAAAAGGAAGAAAACTAGGAATGATTTTCAGCTATCTCGGGTTTATAGTGCGTCATATTCTGCCGGAAGAATATCATATTCCGGTAGGAGAACTGGCAGAGGGCAAAACAGATGAGGAGACAAAGAGCGAAGAAACGGACGGCGAAGAGCCATTTACAGACGAGATGCTTATCTTATGTCCGGCATCGGAGGCGTCCCTCGACAAAGCACTATTTATGATGCGCAAAGAAAAAGTGCAGGTGCCGTTAAAAGCAGTTCTCACACCTTCTAATCAGGAATGGGATTCGGTTTCACTGCATAATGAGATTTTGAAAGAACATAAAGCAATGTCTGACAAGAAAGGAAATTAAGAACTTTGAGTATTTACGATACATTAAATGAACCACAGAGAGAAGCCGTATTTCAAACGGAAGGTCCACTTCTTATTCTTGCCGGTGCGGGTTCCGGGAAAACAAGAGTGCTGACTCATCGGATTGCATATCTGATCGAAGAACAGGGCGTAAATCCGTGGAATATCCTGGCAATCACATTTACGAATAAGGCAGCAGGTGAGATGCGGGACAGAGTTGACCAGCTGGTTGGATTCGGTTCAGAAAGCATCTGGGTAAGTACCTTTCATTCGATGTGTGTGCGGATTCTCAGACGTCATATTGAACTGCTGGGATATGATACAAATTTTACGATTTATGATACAGATGATCAGAAGACGTTGATGAAAGATGTTTGCAAGCTACTGGAGATTGATACAAAACGTTTCAGAGAGCGTGCACTTATGAGTGCAGTTTCCCAGGCGAAGAATGAACTGATCACACCGGAAGAGTTCCGGCTGAATGCGGGTGGAGATTTTGCACAGCGGAAAATTGCAGATGTTTACGAAGAATATGAGAAACAGCTCCGCGCAAATAATGCGTTGGATTTTGACGATCTGCTTTTTAAGACAGTACAGCTTTTCCAGACGCAGAAAGATGTTCTGGAATATTATCAAGAACGTTTCCGTTATATGATGGTAGATGAGTATCAGGATACGAATACTGTACAGTTTGAACTGATCCGGCTGCTTGCTGCAAAGTACAGAAATCTCTGTGTAGTAGGAGACGATGACCAGTCCATTTATAAGTTCCGTGGCGCGAACATTAAAAATATTCTGAACTTTGAAAAAGTATTTGAAGATGCGAAAGTGATCAAACTGGAGCAGAATTACCGTTCTACACAGAATATCCTGAATGCGGCGAACGCTGTGATCAGCAACAATGTGGGAAGAAAAGCCAAAACATTGTGGACAGATAATGACGAAGGCGATAAGATCCGTTTTCGCCAGTTTGATACCGCATATGATGAAGCCGAATTTATCGTAGATGATATCCGAGAACAGGTAGATAGAGGAAATGGCACTTATAATGATAATGCTATTTTATACCGGACGAATGCACAGTCGCGTATATTTGAAGAGAAATTTGTCACAGCGAATATTCCATATAAGATCGTCGGAGGAATCAACTTCTATGCAAGACGTGAGATCAAAGATCTGCTGTGCTATCTGAAGACGATCGACAATGGCAAAGATGATCTTGCTGTCCGTCGTGTGATCAATGTACCAAAACGAGGAATCGGTCTTACGAGCATTAACCGTGTGCAGGATTATGCGGCAGCATATGATATCGGATTTTATGATGCACTTCTTTCTGCAGATGCAATCCCGAATATTGGAAGAGGACTTTCAAAATTAGAATCCTTTGTTGCACTGATTGAACATTTCAAAGTGGATGCAAAAGATATGACGCTGTCCGATCTGATGCAGGAGATTCTGGATGTTACAGGTTATATTGACAGTCTTATGGCAGAGGGGCCGGAAGAAGCAGAAGCGCGAATTGAGAATATTGACGAGCTTAGAAGCAAGATCGCGACATATGAAGAAACATGCGAAGAAAATAACGAACCGGCTACGTTGAATGGATTTCTGGAAGAGGTTGCGCTGGTTGCGGATATTGACAGTCTGGATGAAGACACTGACTATGTTGTGCTCATGACACTTCACAGCGCGAAAGGTCTGGAATTTTCACACGTATATCTAGCAGGACTGGAAGATGGAATATTTCCAAGCTATATGACAATTACGGCAGACAGTCCAGAAGAACTGGAAGAAGAGAGAAGACTCTGTTATGTCGGAATTACAAGAGCGGAGGAGGAACTGACATTAACCTGTGCAAGAAGACGGATGATCCGCGGAGAGACACAGTATAATAAAATATCCCGTTTCTTAAAAGAGATTCCGATGGAACTCTTAAGTACAGGCGGTATTTTCAAGAAAGAAGCGCCAGTGGAAGAACTAGCGAAAGCAAGTGCTTATATGCAGGCAAAACAGGCATTTCACACAAAACCATTTGCGGCATCGAATCCATTTTCCACAGCGAAACCTGCAAAAGAATTTGGCACACCAAAGGGAGACGGACCGGGTTATGATGTGGGCGATCGCGTTCAGCATGTCAAGTTCGGGGAAGGAACTGTGACGGCACTTGTGAAAGGCGGAAGAGACTACGAAGTGACAGTTGATTTTGACAGCGCAGGTACGAAAAAAATGTTTGCAATGTTTGCAAAACTTCGGAAAATTTAACATAAAAAGATAGTAATCTGAAAACGATAGTGTTATAATAAGACCAATAATTGAATCGCGTGAGATCACGAGAAAGGATGTGGGAGCATGAGTAGAGTAGATGAACTTATTGCAGCAACCAAATTAAGCGAGCTGGTGAATAAAAAGGAAGAAGATAAGCAGTGTAAGAACGTATTATGGGCGCTGGCAATCGTAGGTGCAATTGCAGCAGTAGCAGGAATCGCCTATGCAGTATACTGCTTCTTTACGCCAGATTATCTGGAAGACTTTGAAGATGATTTTGAGGATGATTTCGATGATGATTTCTTCAATGACGAAGATCAGGTATAAGTCTTACAAAAAAGTAAAAGAAAAGCAGGTTTTTTGCCTGCTTTTTTTCTTGCTATAGTGAGAGAAAAAAGTTTTTTCGTTATAGCAGGGAAAAGATAAGAACGAATTTCGGGATAAGGAGATCTTAAGATATGGACGGACAATGCTATGCATTACTCATTGATGCGGACAACGTATCTGCAAAATATATCAAACCGATTTTGACAGAGCTTGCGCGTTACGGCAATATTACTTATAAGAGAATTTATGGAGACTGGACAAGTACACAGCATTCAAGCTGGAAAGATGAACTTTTGAAAAATTCCATCACACCGATCCAGCAGTTCAGTTACACACAGGGGAAAAATGCAACGGACTCTGCAATGATCATTGATGCAATGGATATTTTGTACACGAATGATGTAGATGGATTCTGCATTGTGTCCAGTGACAGTGATTTTACAAGACTGGTAAGCAGACTTCGTGAAAGTGGGAAGAATGTGATCGGTATGGGTGAAAATAAAACGCCGGAGCCGTTTCGCAAGGCGTGTGATAAATTTACTATTTTAGAAAACCTGTTAAATGAACAGGAACCGGGAAGAACAGAGACACCACGGGAAGGTCTGAGCAAAGAGAAGATTGAAGAAGACATTGTGAAGATGATACTGGAAAATGATGATAACAATAAGCAGACAGGACTTGGCGAAGTCGGAAGCCGCCTTGTAAGCCTGCATCCGGATTTTGATGTGCGAAGCTATGGCTACAACATGCTTTCCAAATTTCTGGAAGAATTTCCGAAACTGGAGCTTGTAAAAAAAGGTAAGTTCGTTGCAGTTTCTCTGAAAGAAAATCATGGAAAGAAAACGGTTGTTGACCGGTATGTACAGAATCTGGTGAAGAATGCCGGAGAGAAGGGAATTGAGTTGAGCACACTGGGCAACCGTATTTATGAAAAATACAAAGATTTTAAGATCAATGACTATGGATATGCACAGTTTAATCAGTATGTGAAGAGTGTAGACCAGATAAGGGTAGAAAAAGCAGGAACAATACTGATCGCAAAATATAAAGAACAGAAGTAATCCTGTGGGATGAAAATCAAGAAGATAGAATGAATCAAAAAAAGTATTATTTAAACAGGAAGGAATAGAAAACATGAAAAAGGGACAGGTCTGGGAAGGAATCGTAAAAGAGGTAGATTTTCCAAATAAAGGAAAAGTATTTCTGCCGGAAGAAGATCGTACCGTGATCGTGAAAAATACAGTGCCGGGACAGAAGATCAGATTTTCAGTAAATAAGATCCGCAAAGGGAAAGCAGAAGGAAGACTGCTGGAAGTGCTGAAGCCATCAGAGAAAGAGATTCCGTCTGTTTGTCCACATTTTGGACAGTGTGGTGGTTGCACATATCAGAATCTGCCATATGAAGAACAACTGGCAATGAAAGAGTCACAGATTAAGAAAATGATGGATGAAGCTGTGAATGGCAAGTATGTCTGGGAGGGAGTAAAACCAAGCCCGGTAAAACAGGCATATCGTAATAAGATGGAGTTCTCTTTTGGAGATGAGTATAAAGATGGACCAATCGCACTTGGTATGCATAAAAGAGGCAGTTTTCATGATATTGTCAATGTGACAGACTGCCAGATTGTGGACGAAGATTACCGAAAGATTCTTGACTGTACATTAGAGGCAGCAAGGGAGTCGGGACTTCTATATTATCACCGCATGAGACATACCGGATATTTTCGCCATCTGCTTGTAAGAAAAGCTGTGAAAACAGAAGAGATTTTAGTAGATCTTGTAACGACAACGGAAACAGATGCACAGGCATTTCTGGATACATGGGTGAAAAAGCTTCTGGAATTGGAACTCGATGGTAAAATGGCAGGTATCCTGCATACAAAAAATGACAGTGTTGCTGATGTAGTAAAAGATGAAGGAACGGAAGTGCTCTATGGACAGGATTATTTCTATGAAGAACTGTTAGGGCTGAAATTCAAGATTACCCCATTTTCGTTCTTCCAGACAAATTCGCTGGGAGCGGAAGTGCTGTATGAGACAGCGAGAGAGTACATTGGAGATATCAATGAGAAGGTTATCTTTGACTTGTATAGCGGAACCGGAACGATTGCGCAGATCCTTGCACCGGTAGCAAAAAAAGTTGTTGGTGTGGAGATTGTGGAAGAAGCGGTTGAAGCGGCGAAGGAAAATGCTGCGCTTAATGGCCTTGATAACTGCACATTCTGGGCAGGTGATGTGCTGAAAGTGATTGATGAACTGGGCGAAGTGCCAGATCTTATTATGCTTGATCCACCGCGTGACGGCGTGAATCCAAAAGCGCTGATGAAGATCCTAAATTTCGGCGTGGATCGTCTTGTATATATTGCCTGTAAACCGACCAGCCTTGCCAGAGATCTCGAGATGATCCAGGGTAGAGGATATAAGGTGGAGAAGATCTCCTGCGTAGATTTATTCCCGAATACGTACCATGTTGAGACGGTGGCGGTGATGAGCAGAGAACACGGTTAATAGACCTCCGGACATGAGGATGATTCAGTTATTCGAAAATTTTGGATAACAGTCGCTGATGGAAAAAGCTTGTAAGTAATATATAGAATTTGAAAACAATAGAAAGGGAAATACCTGTGAATTACGATAAAATCGTTCAGGGAATTATGGATATTGGCGAATCGCTACTGTGTACAGGCGCGGAAATCTACCGGGTGCAGGACAGTATTGATCGCATGTGTGCAAGCTATGGCTTCCTTCGGCAGGATGTATTTGTGATACAGAACAATATTCAGATCACGGTGGAAACAAAAGAGCATGAAATGATCACGCAGATTCGTCATGTCGAGACGACAGGATTCAATTATGACCGGTTGGATGCATTAAACGGGTTATCCAGATATATATGCACCAACAGACCGGACGATGAAGAATTGCAGAAAAGATATCGGGAAATTATGGACGCACCAACACAGAAAGCATGGATAATCGTTCTTGCGCAGCTTGTTGGAGGTACCAGTTTTGCGGTGTTTTTTGGATGTAATTTCGGAGACGCGCTGATAGCGCTGGTGCTGTCCGTGTTCATCGTGTTCTTTGGAAAATGGCTGGAGAAGCGGGAAGAAAATCTCCTGATCTACAATCTGATACTTTCTTTTCTGTCAGAAGTATTTGTTGTTCTGGCATTCCGGGCAGGAATTACGGGGCATCCGGACTGGATCATGATTGGTGTTGTAATGCTGCTTGTTAGTTCACTTGGTCTGATTAACGGAATCAGGGACGTAATGCAGGCAAATTTTATATCCGGCTTTCTGGAAATCATGAATTCACTGCTGGGAGCATTTGGAATTGCTTTCGGAATTGCACTTGCCATGATGTTGATGAAATGGAACGGCACAGATCATTTTGTGATAAATCCAAGTGTCTGGATACAGATTGTATCCTGCACAATAGGCTGTATAGGATATGCAAGCTGGTTTGGCATCCGCGGAAAAAGGATGGTATATTCCGGAATCGGCGCATTCATTACATGGGGAATCTATTTGCTTGCATTTGCATGCAATGGAAATAATTTCTATTCAGTTATTATATCGTCCTGCTTTGTGGCAGCTTATGCGTATATGATGTCCAGACTCATGAAATCTCCTTCAACGTTGTTCCTGACAGGTTCGGTTTTTCCACTGATGCCGGGAGCACGTCTTTACTATATGATGGCGGGGATGGTTGCCGGAAAATATGCAATCGCATTTGAGCATCTAACGGTTATAGCGGAAACCTGCATTGGGATTGCCTTTGGATTCTGGATTATAGATATTGTAGTGAGAAATATAAGGAAAACCGGGAAAAAATTACAGACAGGCCATAGTCTGTACGTTGGTTTAAACGATAGCAGAAAATGTCGAAAAAGATTGAGGTAAGACGGATTTTGGTATACAATGATTGTATATATATGCAAAAAAATGCATGAACATGGACAGAATACAGATATACAGAATGTTCGTATCATTTTTTATAGAAAATCAGAGTAATGGAGGACATAGAGATGGATATAAGAGAGTGTTATGAAAAAATGGGAGCAAGTTATGATGATGTTCTGCAGAGAATGGGCAGCGATGCGCTGGTAGAACGTTTTACAGGAAGTTTCTTAAGTGACGGAAGCTACCAGATGATCGCAGATGGCATTGAAGCAAAAGATGCAGAGACAGCTTTTCGAGGTGCACATACATTAAAAGGAGTATGTCTGAATCTTGGCTTTCAGAAGTTATACGAAGTGAGCGCTGAACTAACAGAGGCATTAAGAGATCGTGAGCTCAAAGGGTATGAAGAACAGTTTGCAGCGGTACAGAAACAGTATCAGATCACAGTAGAAGCAATCAGGGAGTGGCAGCAGGAACAGAATTAAAAGCCGGAACGGCTAAAAGGAGAATAAATGGATACACAGTTATCAGAGATAAGGCTGACAAAAGAACAGGCAGAAGAACAATTGGAGATTTTTAGACGGATATACAGTAAAGTCCGACTGCTTAGTGCAGAAGAACTCAAAGAAGAAAATACAACGCAGGCAGGAAAAGGCGAAAACTACTGGAAAGAGTCATGCCTTGGCGCAGGGAAATACTGCGACGATTGTGTTTCCGTAGTTGCGTTGAAAGAGAAAGCACGGAAGACAAAGCTGAAATATATAGGCACAGAACTATATGAGGTAACTGCACAGTATGTGGAAGTTGACGGGCAGTCCTGTGTATTGGAGATGATACAGAATCTGGGAAATGGAGCAGACATTGCTCAGTCAGATGAGATCAAAGATACGAAAGCATTTTATGAAGCATTGTATACGGATGCTCTGACAGGAGCATACAACCGCAGATATTATGAAGACCAGATCAAGAAGAAATCCATGCATGCCGGAGTTGCAATGTTCGATCTGGATGATTTCAAATTAGCAAATGATACATACGGACATGATATCGGGGATGCATTTTTAAAGACAGAAGTTGCTGTAATCAAGAAGATGATCCGTAAGACAGATGCCCTGATTCGCTATGGCGGTGATGAGTTCTTGCTGGTTATGCCGGGAATATCGGAAGAGTTTTTTGAACAGAAGCTTCGTGATATCCGCAGACAGATCTGTTTGGTGGAGATGCCGGAGAGTATCGGAAACAGGATTTCCGCCAGTGTTGGAGCGGTTATGGCTCAGGGAGAGCAGATCCGGGACGCAATTGCACGTGCGGACCGTTATATGTATCAGGCAAAGTCACATAAGAATGCAATCGTGGCAGAATGGGGAACCATTGCCATGGATGACAGCCTGCCACAGGTGAACGCAAAGAAGAAAAAGCGCCAGCGGATACTGATTGTTGATGATTCCGAGATGAACAGGGAGATCTTATACGAGATGCTGAAAGATGAATTTGATATACTTGAGGCTGAGAATGGAAAGGAAGCACTGGAAGTCCTGGAACGGTACGGATGCGAGATATCACTGGTGCTTCTGGACATTGTAATGCCGATCATGGATGGATTTGAAGTTCTTGAACACATGAATGAAAAAGATATGATCGAAGAGATTCCGGTTGTCATGATTTCCAGTGAAGATTCTACATCTTTTATCCGTCGTGCATATGAGATGGGTGTATCGGATTATATCAGCAGACCGTATGATGCGCAGATTGTATATAAGCGTGTTTATAATACGATCAAGCTGTATGCGAAACAGCGGAGACTGACAGTAATTCTGACAGAACAAATCCGTGCAAAAGAAGAAAGCCGTAAGATCATGATCGGAATTCTGAGTCATATTGTAGAGTTCCGTAATGGTGAAAGTGGACCGCATGTGCAGCATATCAATGTATTGACACAGTTATTGCTCGGAAGACTGGTTCAGATCTCGGATCAGTATCATTTATCATGGATGGATCGTGATCTGATCGTGATGGCATCTTCTCTGCATGATATCGGTAAGATCGGGATTGATGATAAGATTCTGAATAAAAAAGGCCGGCTTACAGATGAAGAGTTTGAGATTATGAAACAACACACTGTGATTGGTGTGGAGATTCTGGAAGAGTTACAGTATTATCAGGATGAACCTCTGGTGAAGACAGCGAGAGAGATCTGCAGATGGCATCATGAACGTTACGACGGACGAGGATATCCGGATGGACTGAAAGGAGAAGATATTCCGATCAGTGCACAGGTTGTATCACTGGCAGATGTGTATGACGCACTGGTGAGCAAGCGTGTATATAAGGCAAGCTATTCTCATGAGAAAGCAATGCAGATGATTCTGAACGGAGAGTGCGGTGCATTTAATCCGCTGCTTCTTACCTGTCTCAAAGATATAGAAGATGAGATACAGGAGATGGTTTATGATACGGATGTTGTAATGTTTGATTCTGCCCAGAAAGAACATGAGAAGATAGGAAAGATAATAGAAATGTCTGAAAAATCCGGGGGGGGGCAGTACTAAAAGTTAGTGAATTTCTGGATATAGACGACAAAATTAGATAACAGAAAGACGGCGGGCCACATCGGGAAAAGTGAGTGGAAATATGAGGAGCAGCTTTGAGATACCGTTATCTGGTACGGTCTGATTTAGAATTATAGGAAAAAGGATTCAGAAAAAAGGGAAGAAATAAGCATTAAAAAAACTGGAAGAACTAAAAAAGAGAAAGTCTTGACAATTGTATTTTTCTATAATATTATAAATGGCAGATATAGGTACTGATTACTGACGGATAATTGTGGAGAACCACAGGGGAATCAAGTATTAGAAAGACAAGCCGACCGTCTGGGCAACATTTATTCGAAAGGATAGATGTTGTCCTTTATTTTACTACTATTGTATAGACAGGAGAAAATAAAGGACCGAGAGAAACTGTCGATAAAAAGGACACAGATCAGGAGGATATGACGATGAAAACAGATATTGAAATTGCACAGGAATGTACGATGGAACCGATTACGAAGATAGCAGAAAAAGCAGGAATCCCGGATGAATATCTGGAGCAGTATGGAAAATACAAAGCAAAGATTGATTATAATCTGCTGAAAAAGTCAGAAGCAAAAGACGGTAAACTGATTCTGGTGACTGCGATCAATCCGACTCCGGCAGGGGAAGGTAAGACAACAACAACGGTAGGCCTTGCGGATGCGATGCAGAAGCTGGATAAGAAGGTTATGGTTGCTTTAAGAGAGCCTTCTCTCGGACCGGTATTTGGAATGAAAGGCGGAGCAGCAGGCGGCGGATATGCACAGGTCGTTCCGATGGAAGATATCAACCTGCATTTTACAGGCGATTTCCATGCGATTGGTGCGGCAAATAATCTGCTTGCAGCAATGATCGATAATCACATTTATCAGGGAAATGAGCTTGGCATTGATCCGAGAAAGATCGTATGGAAACGCTGCGTGGATATGAATGACAGACAGCTTCGTTTTGTAACAGATGGTCTGGGAGGAAGAGTCAACGGTGTACCGAGAGAAGATGGCTATGATATTACAGTTGCTTCTGAGATTATGGCAGTTTTATGTCTGTCCAATGATATCAAGGATCTGAAAGAACGTCTCGGTAAACTGATTGTCGGATACACATATGGAAAAGTGTCCGAGCAGAAACCGGTAACAGCGCATGATCTGCATGCAGAAGGCGCGATGTGTGCACTTCTGAAAGATGCATTGAAGCCGAATCTTGTACAGACATTGGAACATGTTCCGGCAATTGTGCATGGTGGTCCGTTTGCAAATATTGCACACGGATGTAACTCTGTGACAGCAACGAAGATGGCATTAAAATTAGCCGATTATGCGATCACAGAGGCAGGTTTTGGAGCGGATCTTGGAGCAGAGAAGTTCCTGGATATCAAATGCCGTATGGCAGGTCTTAAGCCGGATGCGGTAGTGATCGTTGCAACTGTACGTGCGCTGAAATACAATGGAGGAGTTCCGAAACAGGAGCTTAATGAAGAGAATCTGGAAGCACTTGAGAAGGGACTTCCGAATCTTATGAAACATGTACATAATATTAAACATGTATATGGACTTCCTTGCGTAGTTGCAATCAATGCATTCCCGACAGATACACCGGCAGAACTTGCGTTAATTGAAGAAAAATGTAAAGAAGCAGGTGTGAATGTGGCACTTTCCGAAGTGTGGGCAAAAGGTGGAGAAGGCGGAATCAAGTTGGCAGAAGAAGTAATCCGTCTGTGTGATGAACCAAGTGACTTCCATTACAGTTATGAGCTGGAAGGAACGATTGAAGATAAGATCAACCAGATCGTACAGAAAATTTATGGCGGTAAAGGAGCAGTATTGACTGCGAATGCGAAGAAGCAGGCAGATCAGCTTACAGCACTTGGATTTGACAATGCACCAATCTGCATGGCGAAGACACAGTACAGTCTGACGGATGACCCGAAGAAACTTGGCGCACCGGAAGATTTTGAGATTACAGTAAGAAATCTGAAAATTTCTGCAGGAGCCGGATTCATTGTCGCACTGACCGGAGATATTATGACTATGCCTGGACTGCCGAAAGTACCGGCAGCAGAGCGTATAGACGTAGATGATGAGGGCAGAATTACAGGTCTTTTCTAAGAATAAGAGAAAATATGGATGCCGCACAGATGAATAGAGTCTGTGCGGTGTTTTGGTTCTGATATTGTTATGGTATACGGAGGAAACTGCCAGTGGCAGACTCTGCATTTTGTGCATTCGGAGAAAAAATATCGGAGAAAGAGCTGACAAATATTATAAAAAATATGCTTGCATAAAAGAAAAACTCGTGTTATTCTATATTCACTTTTAGGAGAACATTCTGTAATCCAGAAAGTGATTCTTAGCCGTAAGGCATCTTACATTCGGTGTTTTATTTTCAAAACAAGATCCGATGAAGACAGTTAGTTTAATTATGGGAGAGTGATGTTTCTTCGAAGGAGGATTGTATTTATAAGAGACGTAGCTCTGGAACCAATTCTCAAATTATCCTGGGATTGCCATAATGCAAGACAAGGGAAAGGAGAACATTTTATGAAGAAAAGAAGATTAAGTGCATTTGTAATTGCGCTTGCACTGGCAGTGGGAAGCGTATTTCCCGCATTTGCAGCAGAACACATTGTAGACACATCGAAAAAAGGTTCACTTACGATTTACAAGTATGATATAACAGGCGCCGGCAAAGCTGGTATACAGGCAGGAGAACCGGGAAACGGGCGGAAAGATGAATCTGTAGAGAACAAGTTAAAGGATTACGCAATGGAAGGTGTGGAATTTACCTGTCTTCGTGTCGGAGATGTGGACACATACAGTAAGAATGGGGATGTGAAACTAATATATGGAATCCCGGATATTTTGGAGAAGATTTTAGGTCTGGAGAAGAAAGCAGCCACAGAGACAAAAGATGGAACCTGTTATTATACAGCAGATCAGATTCAGACAGCCATGAGGAATGCACTTGCGGATAATGTGACAACGAAGAACCGTCTGGAAGATTATGTAAAAGCCGGAGAGAAGATGACGCTCACTGACACAACCGGAAAGACAACGAAAGCAGGTCTGGAACTTGGTTTGTATCTGCTTGTAGAGACGAAAGTACCCGAGGATGTTACCGATACGACAGATCCGTGGTTTGTACAGCTTCCGATGACGGATGCAGGTGGAGAAAGCTGGTTTTATGATGTGACCTGTTATCCGAAGAACCAGACTGGAGATCCGATACTGGATAAGAAGGTAAAGGACCGGGCAGATGGAAAATCTGGGTACAAAGACACGGTGACAGCTTCAGAAGGTGCAGCACTGGATTATCAGTTTATATCAAAACTTCCGCATATTACAAGCACATCAACTTATCTTAGTAAATACACATTCAAAGATACAATGGCGAAAGGTCTTCGCTATGGAGAAAATGCAGTTCTTGCATTTTATGATTCCGCAGAAAAAGCAACAACAACAAATATAGATAATGTCGCCGGAAGCGGTGCGGTGGCAGTGTGGACGAAGGATTCAGGAAAATTCACACAGGAATATACGAAAAATGAGGATGAAAGTTCCCAGATGCTTCTTGGCATGACAAAAGAAGGATTAAAAGAAATTAACGAAAATTATTCGGATAAATATCTGGTTGTGTATTATACCGCAACCGTCAGATCTGAAGAATCGGTTGTAACCGGAGATAAAGGAAATCCAAACGATGTTACGCTTGAATGGAGAAGAACAAGCGACTCTTATTACGACACGCAGGATGATAAGGCACTTGTTTATACTTATGGAATCCATTTGAAAAAGACATTTTCAGATGGAAAAGGAGATGCCACGCAGGTACAGTTTGTATTGCAGAATCAGACAGATAGATATTATGTAAAGGCGAATGGAACAGACGGTGTCTACTATGTGACAGGAAAAGAAGAAGAGAGAAATAAAGCAACAGACTTTACACCTGCAGCGGACGGAACGCTCTTGATCCATGGACTGGAAGGAGATACTTACGTGCTGACAGAGACACATTCGGATCAGGGATACAGTCTCTTGAAAGAACCACTTCAGATTGTGATCCATGGGACAAAAGGTGTAGTAAGCAGTTCGGCAAAAGGAACAGAAAGCTCGGTGCAGGTTACAGCGGCTTCTGCAACAGTTGATGGGACAAATGCAATAATGGAGAAATCTTCCACTGATCCGGCTTCTGCAAATGCGCTTGTGAAAATGGAAGTGCAGAATGCAAAAGGTTTTTCGCTTCCGAAGACAGGAGGAAGAGGGCTGTATCTGCTTACGATTGCAGGTGTGATCCTGGCAGGAACAGGAATGATGTTTACTACCGGAAAAAGAAAAAAAGATGAAAAAACTCCATGCGTAAAATAATACAGATCGGATTGATCCTGGCAGGGATCGGAATGGCTTCTTATCCATGGATCAGTAACAGTTTGTATGAAAAAGAAGCAGGTTCCCGGATACAGGTATATGAAAAAAAGAGCAGGGAACTTCCGAAGAAAAATTATCAAAATCTTATGCGGGAAGCAAGAGATTACAATGCGAATCTTGCAAAAG
Source organism: Dorea hominis (assembly GCF_014287705.1). Classification (NCBI taxonomy): domain Bacteria; kingdom Bacillati; phylum Bacillota; class Clostridia; order Lachnospirales; family Lachnospiraceae; genus Dorea; species Dorea hominis. The sequence continues at coordinate 27,280 of NZ_JACOOY010000002.1, forward strand.
CAGATGTGATACTGACAGATCCATTTTCATCAGAACAGAGTAAAAAAAATACCTGAAAGGATTACCGGGAAATATTACATATCCCCGGAAGTGAAGTAATGGCATATGTGGATATTCCGGGAATCCGTATATATCTTCCGGTATATCATGGAACGGACGGTGAGGTGCTGGAAAAAGGGATCGGGCACCTCGGTGCGACAAGTGTTCCGGTTGGCGGTAAAGGAACTCATGCAGTACTTACCGGGCATACAGGACTGGATAAAGCAAAATTATTTACAGATTTGGAAGAGGTCAGAAAAAAAGATCAGTTTTATATTCATGTGCTGGGAAAAATCCTGGCATATGAAGTGGACGATATTTCTGTTGTACGTCCCGATGATACGAAGAAACTGTATGTGCAGGGAGAGCAAGATCTGGTGACGCTTTTAACCTGCACGCCGTATGGAGTGAACAGTCACAGATTACTGGTCAGAGGACATCGTATTTCTTACCGGAAGGAAGCATACAGAGAAGAAAAGCATAAGAAAAGGAAGACCAGATGGCAAAAGGAGTATCGGAAAACTTTGCTGATCGCAGCGTCGATGGTTGTGTGCGTTGGAATTTTAAAAAGAAAGTGGACATCTGAGTGATGAAAAAGACAAAGCTTGCGGGAATTGTTTTGTGGTTACTTGGAATATGTCTGTATTTTTATCCGGATGTGGCAACAGATCTGCAGGAGATAAAAGTACAGGCATTTGTAAAAACGTATGAGCGTGAACATAAAAGCAGACGAAGGAGTGTAACAGGAAGCAGGCAGGAAGAATACGGATATATTCAGATCCCGAAAATGAATGTGACGCTGCCACTTTATAGAAATGAGACAGAAGAACATCTTGCGTGGGGAGCTGCTATTTTAAAAGAAAGTGGACTTCCAGAGGAAAAAGGGCAGAATTGTATCATTGCAGCGCACCGGGGATACCGGGGAAAGCCTTATTTCCGGGATATTGAAAAGCTGGAGTATGGTGATGTAATTTATGTGCGGACACCTGAGCAGAAACTGGAATATAGAGTGCAGGATATGGATATCATCCGGCTGGAAGAAACACAGAAAATAAAAAAAGAGAAAGATATGCTTACGCTTCTGACCTGTCATCCATATCGGGGGAATGGAAAATTCCGTTACCTGGTATATTCAGTCAGAAAGCGAAGAAAAGAAGGAGACAGGAGCATGACAGAATGCAGGAAGATACAGAAAACGCAGGATGTACGGGTAGAGCAGTATTTCCGGAAAATCTGCGGAATAATTCTGCTTATATTATTGCTGACCGGAATATGGGGAATGTCTGCAAAGGCTGCCAGACACAGCTTGTCAAAGAAAATAGATACGAGCAGTCACATTGTGACTTATCAGTGGAAAAGTAATGCAAAGTTCAATACCGGAAAAGGGTTACAGTATATAAGGGAAAATGCCTGTGTGCTGCTTCATTATATGGATGGCGAACTGGGGCAGTGTGTCTATGCGGAGCAGGATACACCGGTTGGTCCTGCGAAAGAATTCGATGTGACAAAAGACAGCCGCACAAGCTGGATGTATGAACGGAAAAACGGATATGAGAAATATAAATATATCGGTATCGCACAAGAATATCTGCTTTCAGGAAAAGTCACACTTCGTGGGATTACCGGGAGCAGTAAACTGATGAAACTTCCGAAAAGCAAAAGACAGATGCTCGCCCAGGGATTCAGCTGGTATATGCAGCATGCATCCTACAACCGGACGGAAGGAAAGACGGTAAAGCTGATCAGTCAGGTTCCGGATTTTGGTGCATCGAAACAGATCATTCTATATGATCAGCTCTATACGGAAGCAAAGAATATACTGGGAGATTATACGATCACAGAGAAAACTTACAAACTGGAGAGGTATGGAAACACTCATCAGCCGATCGCTGTTTTTAAAATTGTGACGAATCCAAAACCGGTCATAAAGAATGTAGAAAGAAAAGGTGCCGGTGAGTCATCCCAGAAAGTATCACTTCGGATCGACAAGAGAGACATTCGTACAGAAAGAGCACTGGAAGGAGCTGTTTTTCAGTTAAGCTGTGACGGAAAAGCGATTGTGGATGTGATAACGGATGCAGATGGGAAAGCGCAGTATATTTATGAGCGGCTGTTGAAGACGAAGACATACACGGTGTCAAAAAAATATGTGTCAAACTGGGATGATCTGGATAAAAAGAAGAAATCAGAGGCGACAGAAAATGGCTATTATCAGAATAAAAGTCTGGCAGAAAAGGCAGCAAAAAGAGAGATAAATAAAAAAGTTCAAGCGGAACTGTCTTCTTTGCAGAGTAAGTTCCACTTATGGAATATAAAAGAGATAAAAGCGCCTTTCGGTCACAGGATTTCCGATGCAGACGGAGTGATGCTCACAGAACAGACGGAGAAAGATCTAAAAGTACAATTGTGGAATTATCCGGAAGACAGAGAACTTAAGCTTGAAAAGATCAGTGCAGAAAAAGAAGAGAGTGCGGAGACATCCCTGGCAGATGCAATTTATGGTCTGTATGCGGAAACAGAAATAATGGACAGTGATAACAAGCGGGTGCTCTATGTACCGGGAGAAGAAGTGACGGAACTTTGCACAAACCAGAAGGGGCAGGCGAATGCAGGAGGACTTCGCCCGGGGAAATATTATTTAAGAGAAAAAGAAGCTCCGAGAGGATTCTTGTTGGATGACACTGCTTATTCGGTGGATTTACGGACTGAAGATCAGAAAATTACTGTACAGGATGCTATGATCAGAGGAAAGATTCGCATACATAAAACATGTGGCAGACAGGATGGTACAGACAGTATGCCGGAAGAAGGGGCAGCGTTTGTACTGTATGACAGTCAGGGAAGAAAGGTTGAGACTCTGCTTACAGATTTAGAAGGAAAGGCAGAATCGGGATGGCTTCCTTATGGACATTATCGTCTGGAACAGATACAGGGAATTGGAGGATACAGTTTTCTGGCACCGCAGACAGTTGCGGTTACAAGAAATCAGAAAATCTATGAGATAAAAGGGCATGACATGCCAGCATATGCAGGTATTGCAATTTCAAAAGTAAAGAAATTATTTGATGCTGAGACAGGAATTAACGAATGTGAAGCAGAAAAAGGTGCTGAATTTGAAATCCTGGACGCATCCGGGAAAAAGGTAGAGAGTCTTGTTACTGATGAGAACGGAACAGCATACAGCCAGAAGATGGAGCCGGGAATTTATACGATACATCAGAGTAAAGGTGCGGAAAATTATAAAAAGATTCCGGATTTTAAAGTGACGATAAAGTCAGGAGAAGAGCGCTTATTATCTTATTATCTGGAAAATGAGAGTACTGCGCAAAAGATACGGATACGAAAAACCAAGGAAAAGGATGGCAAAGAGACACTGGAAGCAGGAGCGGAGTTTGAAGTATTGAATGAGAAAAAAGAGAAGATGCAGACACTTGTAACAGATGAAAAAGGAGAAGCCTGTGCTTTACTGGATATGCTTTCCTCTGGCGAATCATTCTTTGTAAGACAGACAAAAGGAGCAGAAGGTTATTCCTTTGCGGAAATCTTTGATTCGTCCAAAGAAACACCGGTAGAAGAAGACGGTCATCTCGTCTATACATTCAAAGCAAAAGATGTATTTGAGGATTATGCGTTTATTCACATAAAGAAAATGATGGTTACAGATCGTCCGTCAAAGACAGAAACTGTGACACAGCCGGAAGCAGGAGCCAGGTTTGAGATTCGGAACGAGCAGGGAAAAGCAGTGGAGACACTTACGACAGACGAAAAAGGGGAAGCAGTAAGCGGAAAACTTGCATTTGGAACATATATGATTCATCAGATAGAAGGAGTGTCAACGCACAGATTCAGCGAAGACAGGAAAGTCATCCTTGGGAAAGAGCAAAAAGGAAAAACGGAAGTAATTACTATAATAAATGAAGAAAATTTGATTTCTTTTGAATTAACAAAGCGTTCGGCAGAGACCGGAAAGCTTTTAAATGATGCAACTTATCTTGTGCTGGATGAGAAAGGAGAAACGGTTGCCAGATTTACAACCGGACAGGGGGAGGAGACAGAAAAGCAGGGAGCCGGGATGTGTCGTCTGCCTTACGGACATTACACACTGAAAGAAATTGTATCACCTGATGGCTATAAATGCAGTCAGAAGAAAGAATTTACAATTACATTCAAAGATGCGCCGGATGGAATTATGAAAATGGAAGATCAAGATGTCCCGGTTCGCGGGAAGATCCAGATGACGAAGATGGGTGACCGGTTACATGGATTTTCACAGGGGCAGTTCCAATACAGAACTGGGCAGGTGGCAGGAGCTGTCTATGGATTGTATGCAAAGGAAGATATCTGCCTGGATGATGATTCGGTATTGTGGAAGACAGGAACATTGATCGATAAGAAGAGGACAGATGAATCCGGTAACATAAAATTCACACGCAAACAGGCAGATGGAACAAAGACAGAATTATTTCCACTTGGAATATATGAAGTACGGGAGCTGGAAGCACCATATGGCTATCGAAAAGACGAAGAGATATATGAAGTCCGTCTGACATGGGATGAAAATGCCAAAAAGGAGAATGAAGTCACATCGCCGGATGTACCGGATAACAATACGGATGAGTCACTGCCTGTTACATACCCGGAAGCGAGCAAGGGACGTTATATTTTAAAGTCCGGAAGAGAATTCCGAAGAATACTCCACAGCGTGGAAGATAAGCTTGACACAATAACATTTACAAATGAAAAAGCACCGGAAGGAGCGTCATATAAAGATGTATCTTCATTGGAGGATGGAAGTGTTGTGATGTGGATGGAAGATCAGAATTGCATGATTTCCACGCAGACGGAAGAACAGGATGTCATTCTGAACGCAGACAGTTCTGCGGTGTTCAGACAACTGGTTATGTTGGAGAAGATTTATTTTGATGCTATAGAGACTTCCAGTGTGATCAATGCAAATGATATGTTCAGCAGATGTACAAAATTAAAAGAACTGGATCTGACAAGATTTTATACAAAAAACATGAAATATGTAAAAAATATGTTTCGAAATTGTACGAGTCTGGAAAAAATCTATGCCAATACAAGAATCGAAAATGAGGAGACAGAAGGCTCGCCGGTTCCAGTGAAGGCGGACGTAAGTCCGAAATATGATTTTACAGTAGGAAGTGTTTATAAAACGGAAGATTTTAATTTTCAGCTTGTGTATAGTGACGGTTCCAGGAAAGAAGTATATCCTTCGGACGAAGAAGTACAGATTTTGCCACAGAAAGCAGAAAAAGAAGGAAAAGAGACGGTTGGATTTGTATTTACAAAAGGAAGTCTTGCAGATTATCCGAAAGCAGAGACAATCGTACAGGTTGTAGATGTAATAGATGCAGACAGGCAGGAAGTGAAAGATGTTGATTTCCGGTTGGAAGCAGAAGATGCACTCCTGACGCAGACAATTGAAATTGGAAAAGAAGATGAAAGTGGAAATCCGGTAGAAGGAGCTCTGTTTGGTATGTATGCAGGCAGAGAGATCCGGAATGCGGACGGAGAAATTCTCTTCCGGAAAGGTGAACGAATTATGGAAGCACAGTCAGAAAGTACAGGAGAAGGAACAAGTTCGAAAGTAATGTTTTCCGGACTTCCATCGGATCTTTACAGTTCTGGCGCAGATGGATTATATGAAGTAAGAGAAATAAGAAGTGCACCGGGGTACAAGATTGAAAAAGGAACGAAGAACAGTTGGAGTTTTGATGGAGAACCGAAAGAAAACAGCAGGACAGTAACAGTCAGCAACCGGAAACTTGAACATGCGGAACTTGTGAAGATATGGGATGATAATCGTAATGCGGCAGGGAAACGCCCTTCGGAGATTCTTATTTCTGCAAAAAAAGACGGAATAGAAAAGACATATACATTATCGAAAGAAAATGACTGGAGGCTGGAAACAGACATTCTGGTTGCAGAGATGAAAGAGTGGGAGTTGTGTGAAGAAGTACCGGAAGGATATGAATCTGATGGGATAATTACAGATGAGAAGAAAGGAGTCTGGACGGTGACAAATAAAATTAAGGACCGGCGATGCAATCTGCAGGTAGAGAAGAAGTGGGAAGATGAAGACAATCTGGATGGAATTCGTCCGGATAAGGTAAAAGTGTATCTGTATCAAAATGGTATTCCGTACCGGGAAACAATTTTGCAGGAGGAAAATAACTGGAAAGATGAAAAAAGCTTTGAGGATCTTCCGGCAGAAGATGAGAAAGGAAGAGCTTATGTTTATGAATTCCGGGAAGAACAGACAGAACTTATTGACGGAAACAAGGAGACAGGATATTTACCGCTTTATACGGAAGAAGAGACAGAGGAAGAGAACAGAAGTTTTCTGAAAACGACAATTACGAACCAGCATGTTCCGGAGAAAGGGAAAATTATAATCTTCAAGAAAATTAAAAAAGATGAGATTGACTGGGAAAAATGGAGACCGGAGTTTTCATTTACACTTCATGGAAAAACGCTTTTGGGCGAGGAAATCAACCAACAGGGAATCCTTTCTTTTACAAAAGAAGAAGTCAGGTATCTGTTGGAAGAAACGGATGGATATATTACCAAATCTCTGGAGTTTACAGATCTGCAGCCGGGAACCTATACGGTGCGGGAAGAGCAGACAGATCCTTATTACCGGCTGTCACAGATAAGCTGTACAGACGAAGGTGTGAAGATTGATGAAACAAACCAGGAGATAACCTGGCGGATCGGACGTGACGGACAGTCACAGGGGAGAAGAACGCTGGAAGGACATGCTGTATTTGAAAATCGTGCAAGAACCGGAAAGATCCAGATTAGGAAAACAGATGAGCATGGAAATGCGCTTGCTGGAGTTTTGTTTGGAATCTATGATGCTAATGGAAAGCAGGTTGCTGTGTCCACATCAGGAAAGGATGGGAAACTGGCATTTTCCGGGCTTAAAACCGGACAATATGAGATAAAAGAATTGCAGACAGTTTATGGAAAAAGTAAACTGACAAAACCAATTTCTGTAACAATCCCACTTGTGCTGCCAAAGGAAGAAGCAGAGAAAGAAGGAGCCGATGTAGAGAAAGCAGTCGTTTTTCGGGATTCCTGTTATTATTATGATCTTTCTTACCAGATAAGTAACAGCGCTGTTTTAGAACTTCCGGAGACAGGTGCGCACATTGGATATGGATTATTGCTCGCAGGGATGGCATGTATGAGTATGGGAATGTATGCAGGAAGAAAAAGGAGGAAAGGTAAATATGCAGGAAAAGGATAGACAGTCTCTTTGTACCGGAAAAAGAATTGCCGTTATACTGACAATGAGCATTCTTGTACTGGCAACAGCCGGAATGGTTCTATGGAATGTATTTGCGGCAGAGTCAGCATATAAATCTGGTAGCATGGAGATCAGACTGGACGGAATAAATATGCCTTTTCTCTCACCGGAAGATAAAAATCCGGGAGTGCAGACAGCAATCGGAAAGCTGACACTATCCAGAACGACTGCCCCGACGATAGAAGAACTGCGTGCAAAGTCTACGAAATGGAATGTAAGTCTGAAAGTAGCAGATGGATCAGGAAATGCAGTGAACCGGTATAATTTCCGTATTGGAAAATATGTGAATGGAGAATTTACGGCAGTGACGCAGGTCAGTACCGGTAAGGATGCAAATCAGGGATATTATTACATATTTAATATTCCGATGACGTTTACAATCCCTGCACATAGCCAGATTGCCGGGCAGTCTGTCACAAAGAACTGCCCGGATGGCAGATGTCTCTATTATACAGATGCTGCCGGAACGAAGAAGCTTGCGAAAGAGAAATGCACAGATGAAGTGACAATCGTAACTGTTTACCTGCAGGTAAATGCAGCGCAGACCGGATTAAAGACATATTCCGGAACGCGTTATGAAGGAGCAACTGCAGGAATTACACTGGAGCGTCCTAAGTATCAGGTTACATTTCGTGCGCCGGGATGTACAAATTGGCAGACAGAGGAAATAAAGAAAGAAGTTTCAAGAGGAGAAAGTGTCGGTAAACCATTGGAACCGAAAAAAACAGGATATCGTTTTGAAGGATGGGATAGATCCGGGGAGGAAATGAGCTGTGTAAAAAGTAATCTTAGCATCAACGCAGTGTGGAAACCGGAAGAGTTCAGCTATTGGTTTCATGCAAACGGAGGCAGTGGAACGATGGATGTATTCCGGCTGGAATACCTGGATTCAGGAAAGCTTCCTGCCAATCAATATGTAAGAAGAGGATATTTATTTCTGGGATGGAGCAAAGAAAAGCGTGGCGAAGTAATGTACAAAGATGAAGAACGGATGCATGCAGACAATCCAGAAGAATGTAAATATAATCTGTATGCCATCTGGAAGAAAAAGCGTGCGAATTTTTATCTGACAGAAGTGAAAGAAGATGCAGATATGTTTACAGGTGATGGAAAACTGACCGGCGGTAATGGAACAAAGTATCAGGAACATTTTACTGATTCGTCTTATGCACATACCGATCAGGAAGATGATCCGGGATATTTTACCGGGAAAGAATAAGGAAAACTGTGGATCGCCGTGCTTTTTTCTGTAGCGATCGGTGTAATCTTCGGATTGTATCCGGCAAATAAGGCAGCTAAGAAAAAACCGGTGGAAGCACTTCGGTATACGGCTTGACATTTTCCGTATCTTCCTACAAAATGATAGAGGATATGATGCCAGGGTCAAAAGCCTGAAGCCACGATGTGCTTGCACGTGAGTGGTTTTATGGCTTAGTGACCCGCCCCCCCCGATATGAGCATAAAAGTGGAGCGTAAGCTTCACGATATGCGAATATTGGGTAGAATTGTGGGAGTACGTAGTACGGAACAATTCGTATGGCATCTTTTAACTTTAACATCATTTTACATTAAGAGGAAAAACGATGGCAAGCAAACAGACAAAAGGAAGCTGCGAGAGCTGCACTTATTTCACATATGATGAAGATTATGAGAGCTATGTATGCGATATTAATATGGATGAAGACGAATATATGCGTCTTATTTCCGACCAGCATTACCAGTGTCCGTACTACCGCAATGGTGATGAATATATGGTTGTAAGAAAACAGATGTAAGTAAATATAGTAATAAGTTCCGGTCTGTGGTAAAATAATTTTTAGTATGTTTACGTTATGGAAAGGACCGGGGAAATGATCATTACAATTATTGAAACAATTTACAGATTTTTATGGGGAGATTTCCTGCAGATACCACTTCCTGGCGGTGGCTCTGTAGGAATATCCCTGCTTATTATCTTGCTGATACCGGTAGGAATTTATTTTACAATAAGGACAAGAGTGTTGCCTGTCCGGTTATTTTCGGAGATGGTGAAGGCACTTCTTGAGAAAAAGAAAGAAGAGAGCAGCCTTTCTACATTTCAGACATTGATCGTGTCTACGGCAACACGGGTAGGCATGGGTAACCTGGTCGGCGTGGTAGCAGCAATCTCAGCAGGAGGAGCCGGGGCTGTGTTCTGGATGTGGATAACGGCAGTGATCGGCTCATCTACGGCATTTATAGAAGCAACACTGGCACAGCTTTACAAGGAGAAGGACCCTCTGTACGGTGGTTACCGGGGCGGTCCGGCTTATTATATACATCACTATATAGAAGATAGACAGGGAACGAAGAAAAAGCATGTACTGATTGCCGTTTTATTTGCAATATCCGGACTGATCTGCTGGTGCGGAATCAGCCAGGTGATCAGCAATTCGGTAGCATCTTCATTTGAAAATGCATTTTCTATTCCACCTTTATATACTACGATCGTTCTGGTTATTCTGGCAGCATTTATTGTGTTAAGAAAGAATGCGACCGTGAAAGTTCTGGATGTAATTGTACCAATTATGGCAGTGTTTTATTTTGCAATCACCGTTTTTCTGATCATGACACACATTCCGAGCCTGCCGGGTGTATTTTCCAGAATTTTCAAAGAAGCATTTGGCTTCAGACAGGCAGCTGCAGGTGGCTTTGGAGCCGTGATCATGAACGGAGTGAAGAGAGGACTGTTCTCTAATGAAGCAGGTTCCGGTTCAGCACCTTGTGCAGCCGCAGCTGCTGAATGTGAGCGACCGGGAAAAGCCGGACTTGTACAGGCTTTAGGTGTATTTATTGATACGATCGTGATCTGTAGTTGTACAGCAATGATCATGCTGCTTGCACCGGAGAAAATGCTGGCAGGAAAAGAAGGAATGGAGCTTTTACAGGCAGCTATGCGGTATCATTTCGGGGAAGCCGGAGTTATATTTATTGCGGTCACGCTGTTTCTGTTCAGCTTTTCAACATTCTTGGGAATCCTTTTCTATGCGAGAAGTAATGTTGCTTATCTGTTTGGAGATAACTGGTTTTCCCAGACAGCATACAAAGTGCTGGCACTGGTAATGCTTTTCATCGGAGGAATCGCGACATACACATTTGTCTGGGATCTGGGGGATGTCGGTATTGGACTTATGACCATTTTCAATATTGGAATTTTGTATCTGATGGGTGGCCAGGCACTTGCAGAGATGCGGGATATGGAGAAAAATATGAAATAAAAAATGTTACGATTGACTAACAGGCATGTGCGCTCATACAATGAAAAAAAGAGGTGATAGTATGCAGGCACTTGCAGAGGCGAACGTAGGAGAAGACTACACGATTAAATGGATGTTCGGAGTACCGGAAGTGCTGGATCTAATGGCACAGTACCAGATAAAAGAAGGTGTGGATATCCACATTATACAGAAGTTTATCGGAGGATTGATCATCGGAACGAATCAGGTGAGAATCGCGATCAGCGATGATGCAGCATGGAGAATCAAGGTGTAACAGCCTTGATTCTTTTTATATTGTAGGTGTGGAAATTTATTCCGGATTTTGCTATGATAAAAATGATATGCGAATGATCGGAGAGAATTGTGGAAGTACGAAGTGCGGAACAATTTGTATGGAATCTATAGCACATGACAGCTTATGAATACAGACAGGAGGAAAAAAGATGGATATAAAAAATGCAGCACTGATCGGACTGGGAGCGATGGGCGTTTTTTTCGCGCCACGTATGGAGGAACATCTTGGAAGAGAGAATTTCTGCGTGATCGCAGAAGGGGAAAGAAAAGAAAGACTACAGACAAAAGGCGTGACAGTCAATGGTGTAAACTATCATTTTCCAATCTGTACTCCGGAAGATGGAACACCGACAGATCTGATCATTATGGCAACAAAGGATCTGGGACTTGCACAGGCAATTAAAGATATTGAGAAATTTGTCGGACCGGATACACAGATCTTATGCGTTATGAACGGTGTGAACAGTGAGGAGCAGGTAGCGGCAGCATATGGATGGGAGCATGTACTGTATTCTTATATGCGGATGTCGATTGTAATGAAGGATGGAAAAGCAGATTTTGATCCGTACTGGGGAAAGATATATTTTGGGGAAAAAATAAATGAGACATTGTCCGGGAGAGTAGAAGCAATAAAAGAAGTATTAGAACGTTGTGATATTCCATATGTGATCCGGAAGGATATGTTGAACGGGCTGTGGTTTAAATATATGTGTAATGTTGGTGAGAATCTGACCTGTGCACTTCTTGGTATTCCGTTTGGCGCTTATGTAAAAAGCAAAGAAGCAAGTGCTATCCGCGTAGAAGCAATGGAAGAAGTCCGTGCAGTTGCAAAAGCAAAAGGAATTATCATTACCCAGGAGCAGTTAGACGACCAGTATGAAACGATCAAAAGAATCCCGCCGCAGAATAAGCCGTCTACGCTTCAGGATATAGAAGCAGGAAAGAAGACAGAGATTGAGATGTTTGCAGGCGAGATGGTACGCATGGGAGAAGAACTTGGCGTGGCAACACCTATCTGCCGGCTGTTTCTGAACGGAATTAAAGTACTGGAGCAGAAAAATGACGGATTGTTTCAGTTTTAAAATGACCGGTAAGCTGGCAGTAGAATAAAAATTATAGAAGAAAAGAGATGAATATGGAAATACAGAATATTATTTTATACTTTTTTATTTACGGCTTTCTCGGTTGGTGTACAGAGGTTGCCTATGCCGCAGTCAAGGAACGGAAATTCGTAAACCGTGGGTTTTTGAACGGTCCGATCTGTCCAATCTATGGAGTCGGTGTTGTGATCGTTGTACAGCTTTTAGATCCGTACGCGCATCAACTTGGATTATTATATTTACTGTCGATTGTGCTTACAACGACACTGGAGTGGCTGACCGGATTTGCGCTGGACAAATTATTTCATCACAAATGGTGGGATTACTCGGAAGTTCCATTTAATCTGAATGGCTATGTGTGTATTCCTTTTTCGGCGGCATGGGGTGCAGCGTGTGTATTTGTTGTAAAGATCGTCCATCCGCTGATCTGTAAACTGGTACTGCTTGTACCGAAGTGGCTGACAATCGGTGAGGACGTTGCATTTGGTATCAGTATTTTTGTTGATATTTCAGTAACGGTAGCTGCAATCCTGAAATTTAATAAACGTCTGGAGAAAATGGAGGAGATTGCCGCAGAGTTTCACCGGATCTCTGATCAGATTGGCAGCGACATTTACAAAAGTGTCATGGAAGGCATGGAACGCCAGGAGCGCATAAAAGAACAGACAGAAGCGAGAAAAGAGGAGCTTCGTGGTATGTATCTGGAATTGCAGAAACGCAGCCCTAGAATGACAACACGTATGCTGCGTGCATTCCCGAAGATGCAGCCAAGACTTTATAAGGAGCAGTTTGGACGATTAAAAGAGTTCAGACGTTCAGAATGGCTTGCGACGAAAGCACTGAAAAAAGCAAGAAAAGCAGCAAAGAAAAATAAATAACAAAGAGGCGAAAGCAATGGCAGAGCGAAAAACATATATAACAAAAACGAGAACGGAGATTCTGGAATATCTGAAACAGAACTGGTCAGTAACGGTCAGTGCTTCCGATATTAAGAAGCATCTGGAAGAAAAAGAGATAAAGGCGAATACGACAACGATTTACCGTTATCTGGATAAACTTCTGGCAGAACATGTAATCATCAAGTATGCGGATGCCGGATCAGAAAGAGCAGTTTATCAGTATTCCGGAGAGATGGGGCATTGTGTACAGCATTTGCATCTGAAATGTGTCAAATGCGGAAGAATCCTGCATCTGGACTGTGAGTTTATGGATGAGTTCCGCAACCATCTAAAAGAAGATCATAAGTTCCGTCTATTGTGTGAAGGAGATCTGCTGCATGGGATCTGCGGTGACTGCGAGAAAAAAATGGAAGATAAATAAGCAAATGAGTTGCAAATATCGAAGAAGATATTGACAAATAACTGAAAAAGCATTATTGTGTTAAATGCAAATGAGTTGCATTTTTGGAGGATGATTAGGATGAAGAAGACATTCCGTTATCGTTTCAGCACAGTGGTGCTTTTTTTGTTGGCAATTTCCATGCTTGTAACCGGATGTGGAAAGGAAAGCAGCATGGAGCGTAAAAAAGCAAATGGAAAAGTACAGGTTGTGGCGAGTTTTTATATGATGTATGATCTTGCAAAAAAAATAGGCGGAGATCAGGTGGAAGTGAAGGACCTTGTTCCGGCAGGAACAGAACCACATGAATGGGAACCGGGCGCAAGAGATGTAGCCAGTCTGGAAGATGCAGATGTGTTTGTATATAACGGCGCAGAGATGGAACACTGGACGGATACAATTTTAAATACATTGGATAACAAAGAGCTTGTTGTCGCAGAAGCAAGTAAGGGAGTTAAGCTTACAGGCAGTGATCCGCATGTCTGGCTTGCACCGCTCAATGCAAAAAAGGAAATGGAAAATATCAAAGATGCACTGATAAAAGCAGATCCAAAACACAGAACTGTTTATGAGGAAAATTACAAAAAAAATGCCGAAAAATGTGAAAAACTGGATGAACGGTATAAAAGAACACTCGGTCAGATTAAGAGAAAAGAAGTGATCACTGCGCATGAAGCATTTGGATATCTGTGCCGCGCTTATGATCTGAAGCAGATTGGTATTGAAGGAATTCAGTCAGATTCGGAGCCGGATGCGGCAAGAATGAAAGAAATCATCCAGTTTGCAAAGAAACATGATGTAGGTACGATTTTCTTTGAGGAACTGGTAAGCCCGAAAGTGGCAGAGACGATCGCAAAAGAAATCGGTGCGAAGACGGCAGTGTTGGATACACTCGAAGGAATGAGCGATGAAGATCAGAAAGCGGGTGCAGATTATTTTTCTGTGATGGAAGAGAATCTCAGGACACTTAAGAAAGCTCTCGATAATTAAGAAAAATAAGAAAGCATTTTGGGAAAAGACAGTGAGGGCAAACATGCAGAAAGCAGGTGGCAAAATGGAAGTTATACAGATGAAGGATGTTTCTTTTCATTATACCGGGGATGTACCTATATTGGAAAATGTAAATATATGTCTGAACAGTGGTGATTATGCAATCCTGACCGGAGAAAACGGAAGTGGAAAAAGTACATTCTTAAAGCTCCTTTTAGGAGAATTGGAACCGGATCAGGGAACTGTGGAGATTTTTGGAAAAAAAATTGGGAAAGCGGATTTTAAAGAACTTAAGATTGGTTATGTGCCACAGAACAGTATCAGTGGAAACAAAGACTTCCCGGCAACCGTAGAGGAAGTGATGATGACAGGTCTTTACCGCCCTTTCAAGAAGCGGCTGAGCAGAAAAGAGTGCAGACAAAAGATTACAGTGGCGCTGACAGAACTTGGAATGGAAAGTTTCCTGAAACGAAGAATCGGTGAGCTTTCCGGTGGACAGCAGCAGCGTGTCATGCTGGCAAGAGTTCTGGCAGCAGATCCGGGACTTCTCATACTGGATGAGCCAACCGTCGGCGTAGACTCTGTTTCACTGGAAGCACTTGCGAAAGTGTTACAGAAAAAGAACGAAGAAGGACTTACGATTTTGATGGTAACACATGGAAACACAAAATTATTCTGTGGAGTAAACAGACATTTTAAAGCAGATGAAGGAGGCATTACAGAGTAATGGAGATTTTACAGTATGGATTTATGCAGCGAGCTTTTGTAGTAGGGCTTCTTCTTGCAGTGATCACGCCGTGTATCGGAATTACGATTGTATTAAAGCGACTGTCCATGGTGGGTGATGCACTGTCACATTCGTCACTGGCAGGTGTAGCACTTGGACTTTTACTTGGAATCAATCCGGTACTTGGTGCGGGGGCGCTTTGCATTGTTGCGGCATTTGGAATTGAAGCTATTCGAAAAAAAATACCGCGTTACTCGGAGATGGCAATTGCGATCATTATGTCGGCGGGAATCGGGCTGGCAGGTGTGCTTTCCGGTTTTGTGGAAGACAGTGCGAACTTTAATAGCTTTTTATTTGGAAGTATTGTGTCGATCAGCAGGGGAGAAATGCTCGCAGTATGTATCATCAGTGTGGCAGTCCTGCTTGTGCTTGGCATCTTTTCCAGAGAACTTTTCTATATTGGATTTGACGAAAATGCGGCAAGAATCTCCGGCGTTCCGGTCAGACAAGTGAACTTTATTTTCACGATTCTGACAGCGCTAACGGTATCGGCAGCATCCAGAACGGTCGGAACACTGATCGTGTCCTCCATGCTGGTAGTTCCGGTTGCCTGTGGGATGCAGATGGCAAAGAGTTACCGCATGACGCTGGTGTGTGGAGTGATCGTTGCAGTGGTCACGACAATTACAGGATTATTTTTATCTTACTATGTGGGAGTGAAACCGGGAGGAACAATCGTACTGCTAGAAGTACTGTGGTTTCTCGTTGTAGTGATTGCGAAAAGAGTATTTATACGATAGATAGAAAATTAACAAAGAAGTTCTACCATATCATGTGTGAGAACTTCTTCTTTTTTATGTGGGATTATGCCGAAAAATATTTGAAACGCAGGATGTCTTATGGTAACATAAATGCATTGGCAAAATATTTAAGGGAAAAGGGAAAATGGAAGTATTTGTAAAAGTTATGAACATGGTCAACGACATCATATGGGCACCGGTTATGTGTGTGTTCCTGATGGTTGCTGCACTTTGGTTCACAGTAAGACTTCGCGGCATGCAGGTGAGACGATTAAAAGATATGGTTCACTGCCTGCTCGAAGAAGGCCACAATGACAAAGATACAGGTCTGTCACCATTTCAGGCATTTGCGACGACGGTCGGAGGACGTGTCGGAACCGGTAATATTGCCGGAACAGCGACAGCGATCTTCATGGGTGGTCCGGGAGCATTGTTCTGGATGTGGATCACAGCGATCTTAGGAGCATCTACCGGAATGGTAGAGTGTATGCTCGGACAGGCTTATAAGACAAGAAATCTGGGAGAGCTGACCGGAGGTCCGGCATTCTACATGTCCAGAGGAATGAAGAATAAATATTTCGGAAAGGTACTTGCTGTACTGTTTTGTATTGCGGTATTTATCGGACCGGGATTTTTACTTCCGGCGATGCAGACACAGACAGCAGCTACAGCAGTAAACGGAGCGTTTGGACTTCCGTTTATTGTAGTCGGACTTGCAATGACAGTGATCGTCGGTATCGTCATCATGGGCGGTATCAAACGAATCGGACAGGTTGCAGAATTTCTGGCACCGATCATGTGCGGTATTTATTTCCTGATCACGATTCTGATCATCGTAATGAACATCCAGAAAGTACCGAGTGTATTTGGATCTATTTTTACAAGTGCATTTGGTAAGGATGCTGTATTTGGCGGAATCGTAGGTTCCGCAGTTGCATGGGGAATTAAACGTGGATTCTTCTCCAATGATGCCGGTAATGGTATGAGCCCGTTAATATCAGCTACAACAGACACCTCACATCCGGTAAAGCAGGGACTTGTGCAGGGATTATCTGTATATATTGACACATTGCTTGTATGTACCTGTACCGGAATTTCTGTATTGATGGCAGGAACTTATAATGTCTCAGCAGACGGTGGTAAGAGCGCAGCACTTCTGATTGAACACGCGCCGGGAGTACAGTACGGAATCGCATTCATGCAGGAAGCGATGTCCGATACAATTGGAAAAGCAGGAGCAATGCTGCTTGCAGTGATGTTGTTTATCTTTATTTTTACAACCATGTTGTCTTATTCTTATCAGTTAGAATCAACATGCAAATATCTCTTTGGAGAGAACAGGATGATTGTAACTGTAGTCAGGATTTTATTTTTAATTTTCTGCCTGTTTGGAATCTTGATTGACGGAGATACCATCTGGCCAATGGGTGATATCGGAGTCGGCTGTATGTTATGGGTAAATACATTCAGTGTTCTGCTTCTGACACCGAAAGTACTGAAGATTGTAAAGGATTATGAGACACAGATTAAGCTTGGATTAGATCCTTTATTTGATCCTGCGACAGTTGGCATTGAAGACGAAGCTGGTGTATGGGATATATATGTTCAGAAGAAAAAGGAACGCGGAGACTATGAGAACGAATCACTTGGATACGCAAAGAAATCATAGTATCTGTTTTTGAAGAAAATGGAGCCTATCCGGAAACTTATATCGGATAAGGCTCTAATTTTGGTTTTAACGGGGGCATGCTTGTGGATCAGACGGATGATCCGAGAATAAAAGATGCTGTGAAGATTGCGTATCTGAAAAAAATGTGGGATAATAAAAGCAGGCTATTTACAGGAACGACAACAGATGTAACAAAGAAAATGAGAGAGGTGGCAGTGTGAAGAAGTATAAGATAGGCTTGTATGAAAAAGCAATGAGAAGTACACTTTCCTGGAAGGAAATGCTTGAATGTACAAAAGACTGTGGATATGATTACATGGAGATCAGCATTGATGCTTCAGAGAAGCGTATCAGCCGTGTGTATATGAGTGAACAGGAGCGTAAAGAAATCGTAGATGCGATGTTTGAGACGGGAGTCCCAATCCAGTCTATGAGTGTCAGTGCATTGACAAAATACGCAGTAGGAGATCCGGATCCGGAGATCCGTAACCGTGGCATGGAGATTGCAGTTAAATCAATTGAATTTGCAGCAGCAATTGGCATACGTACAGTGATGATTCCGGGATATGATATTTATTTTGGAGAATCTACAGTAGAGACGAAACGGTATTTCCTTGAAAATATCCGTATTATGGCAGAAGTGGCAGAGAGAGAAGGCGTGCTTCTTGGATTTGAGACAATGGAAAATGAATTTATGAATACAGTCGGAAAGGCTGTTCATTATGTAGACCGTGTCAATTCTCCGTATCTGAAAATCTATCCGGATGCTGGTAATATTACGAATGCAGCGGTTTTATATAAGCATGATGTGTGTGAAGATCTGTTGCTTGGTGAAGGAAGACTGATCGCACTGCATTTGAAAGAAACAAAACCGGGAATTTTCCGCGAAGTTCCATTCCTGACCGGACACGTGAAATTTGAGAGAGTCATTAAAACGGCATGGAAACTGGGCGTGCGCCGTTATGTAACGGAACTCTGGGATGTAGGGCAGGACAGTTGGAAAGAAGATATTTGCTTTGCAAATCAGAGTATGAGAAAATTACTGGATGCACAGGAATAACATGAATACATGACAAATCAGAAAACCTGATTTTTGAAGCTATAACAGAAAGAGACTACCTGTTGAGGTGACATACCCTGCATCAGGTAATCTCTTTTTATACGGAACAATTAGCAACTGCAAATTAGCAGATTTAATAAATCTTACTTCCATTCTTCACCGGTGAGACGGATGTCAATATAATGCATCCTTTGTCGGTATCACTTCCGAGAATACGGATTTCACTTTTTACATCACCGATCCGGATCGGTTCAAAATTACATATACAGACAACCTGTTTTCCAATCAGTTCTTCCGGTTCATAATTTGTAAGCTGTGCCGAACTGTTTTTAATACCGAGTTCATCACCGAGGTCTACAGTGATTTTATAAGCTGGCTTTCGCGCTCTTTTGTTCAGGGACACGGCAGTAACTGTGCCGACACGCATGTCAATTTCATCAAAATGTTCTAAAGAAATCATAGCGATACCTCCTCAGATAATATATAGAATAGTATATGCTATAGTATATACTTAAAGTGTTTGTGAAACAAGTATCAATAAGAAAAGAAGTTTATTGAAAAAATGTGTGAAAGAACAGTTATGTAACATAGAGAATGGTTATAAAAGGGTGGAAGTACGAAAGAAAATCATTTATAATAGGAAAAGTGCCGAAAATGAATCAGGCATATTGAATCATTATAGAAAGAGGGCATTTTTATGTATACAATAAAGAAATTTATTCAATATTATGCGCCGTATAAAGGTGTATTTTTCCTTGATCTTGTATGCGCGGCGGTTATAAGTCTTGTGGATCTGGCATTTCCGCAGATCCTTCGTACAATGACGAAGACATTATTTACCGAAACACCGGAGAAAATACTGCATGCGCTATTACCGGTCGGAATTGTTTTGCTGATTGTATATCTTGTGCAGATGGGCTGTAAATATTATGTCAGCTATCAGGGACATATGATGGGAGCGAGAATGGAACGCGACATGCGCCAGCAATTATTTGAACATTATGAAAAATTATCGTTTTCTTATTATGATCAGAACAATTCCGGACAGATGATGAGCAAATTAGTTTCAGATTTGTTTGATATATCTGAGTTTGCACATCATGGACCGGAAAATTTATTTATCTCACTGATTAAGATCATCGGTTCGTTTGTATTTTTATTCCTGATCAACTGGAGACTGGCGATTCCATTGCTGGTGCTGGTTGTATTTATGCTGTTTTTCTCTTATGGACAAAATCGTAAAATGCAGGAAACTTTTATGGATAACCGGAGAAAGATCGGAGATGTGAATGCGAGTCTGCAGGATACACTTGCGGGAATCCGGGTTGTGCAGTCTTTTGCAAATGAGACAGTTGAATGTGAAAAATTCAAGAAAAGCAATGAAGGATTTTTAAAATCCAAAGATGCCAATTATCACTGTATGGGAAGTTTTATGAGTGGAAATCTCTTTTTCCAGGGATTGATGTATCTGGTGACACTTGTATTTGGTGGATGGCTGATCGCACATGGACAGATGGAAGCTGCTGATCTTGCCATGTATGCATTATATATCGGAATCTTCATCAGTCCGATCCAGATTCTTGTAGAACTGACAGAAATGATGCAGAAAGGCTTATCCGGTTTTCATCGTTTCCTGGATGTTATTGATACAGAGCCGGAAATTGTAGATGCGCCGGGAGCAGAAGAACTTACAGATGTAACAGGGCATGTCTGCTATGAGGATGTTTCTTTCCATTACAGCGATGATGATACATCGGTACTTTCCCATGTGTCATTTGAAATTCCGGCAGGAAAATCAATTGCACTTGTCGGACCTTCCGGAAGTGGAAAGACAACCATCTGTTCTTTACTTCCGAGATTTTATGATGTGACAGGTGGAAAAATAACGATTGACGGAAAAGATATCAGAAATCTTACACTCGAGAGTCTTCGTGAGACGATCGGGTTGGTGCAGCAGGATGTCTATCTATTCTGTGGAACAATCCGGGAAAATATTGCATATGGAAAACCAGGAGCTTCGCAGAAAGAGATTGAAAGTGCAGCAAAAAAGGCGAATATTCATGATTTTATTATGGGATTACCGGATGATTATGATACATTTGTAGGAGAACGTGGAACAAGACTGTCCGGTGGACAAAAGCAGAGAATATCGATCGCCCGCGTATTTTTGAAGAATCCATCAATCCTGATCCTGGATGAAGCAACCAGTGCATTGGACAATGAAAGTGAACGTCATATCCAGAAGAGCCTGGAAGAGCTGGCGAAAAACCGCACAACCATTACGATCGCACATCGGTTATCTACGATACGGAATGCGGACGAGATACTTGTTGTAGCAGAGAGTGGAATTGAAGAACGCGGTACGCATGAAGAACTTTTGAAAAAAGATGGCATTTATGCACATTATAATGAAATGGTGTAAGAGTTTAATAAACAGATGATATCAGAGAGTGAGGCAGACAGATGAATGAATTATTCGAAGTAATTGAAAAAAAGATAAAAGAAGCAGGATACCCGAGAAAGATTTCCGGAGCAGATGTATATGATGATATCTGTGACCAGATTGAAGGAAAAGAAAACGGAGAGTATATTTTATTATCCAAAATTGAGGATGATGTAATTTTTGAATATCATATTACAATTCAGGATGAAGATTTTAATCTCGGAATCTTAACAATGAAAACACCGGAAGGTACGTTCGAGGCAGATTTTGACGCATAAAAAGTGCCGGAGCGAAAAATAAGTTGATGAACAAGAGGTGGCTCTTTGGGAAAGACAAGAAAGAAATATACAATCAAAAGAAAAAAATCAAAAGCAGTTTTTAAAGCTGCAGATTTTCTGGAAGAAGGAAGGATTGCTTTTCTGGATTCCGAATATGTGACGTCACAGAAGAAAGGCGGTCCACCGGCAAAACTGGTATCGCTTGGTATGGTGATCTGTCGGGAGAATTTTGAGGAAGTAGAGAGGTTTCATTCTTATATTTATAATGATGAACCGCTGCATGATAAATTCCGCGAGCTTACCGGGATCACGGAAGAGGAGCTCCTGCAGGCACCACCTTATGAACAGGTTATGAAAGAAGTGGCAAGAAAACTGCGCGCACGTAATGTCAGAATAATCTGCGTATGGGGACCGGATCAGCAGGTGATCAGCCAGGATTTAAAATATTATCGGACAGGCATTTCCAAACACATCCGCAAGACAGTGAGTCAGATGCTTGAACAGATGCGCGATATCGAGGGAATCTATTCCAGAAAGCTGAATATGCACAGCATAGGCATTGCGAATCTGAAGCTGTTATGCGGACTTGGCTCTTCTGTCAGTCATGATGCACTGGAAGACGCAGTGGATTTGAAAAATGTGATTGCATATCTGGATGTACACGGCTGTCCGGAGCGTGCGGCACAGATGCTCAGACAATATATGAAGGAAAAAGAACTGTATTACAGATACCGGAGATTCCACGAGAAGTGGGATGGAATATCGGAAGCTGTAGTCAGAAAAAGCAGAGAGCTTATAAATGAACTGGAGAAAAGCGGGATGATGGAAGCGAGAGCGCTCCTAGATGACTTGAGAGTGATCTGTACCGGAGAAGACAGTTCATTTGAAGAACCGGAAGAATATATGGAGCGGATGAAGGAAAAATGACTGATCACATCATTCTAAGTGTGACCAGTCCTGTTTTGGTGGGAGAACCACGACTGTTATGATTTTGTGCGTGGAGAGGCTGGTTACTGTACTTTTACTTCTCCGGCAAGTACTTTTTTGTAATCTTCATAATTCTTTTTCAGAAGCTCCGGTGTGTTTAATTCATACGGACATTTCTTCCTGCACTGTCCGCAGTTCAGGCAGTTTTCAATTTTGCGCATCTCTTCCTGCATTTCCGGTGTCAGCCAGGCTTCGGATGGCGCACGGCGGAGCATCAAAGACATTCTGGCGCAATTGTTGATCTGGATACCGGCAGGACATGGCATACAATATCCACAGCCGCGGCAGAATTCTCCGGTCAATACTTTCTGCTCTTTTTCAATGTAAGCGGCCAGATCCGGTGTCATGGATGGCGTCTGCTCCATGTAGCTGAGCCATTCTTCCAGTTCGTCCTCTTTCTGGATTCCCCAGATTGGAAGCGCATTATCGTATTGCGTCATATAAGCCATGGCTACTTCGGAGCGGTTGATCAGACCGCCGGCAAGTCCCTTCATAGCGATAAATCCCATATTTTTTTCTTTACAGGCGTTCACCAGTGCGATTTCCCTTTTAGAAGAAAGATAACTGAACGGATACTGCAAAGTCTCGTACAGACCGCTTTCGACGATTTCTTCTGCTACACCCAGCTTATGTGCAGTAATTCCGATATGGCGGATCGTACCTTCTTCTTTTGCTTTTTGTAGGCATTCATACATTCCAGTGCCATCTCCTGGACGGTAACACTGTGGTACACAATGGAGCTGATAAATGTCAATATAGTCTGTACGGAGATTTTTTAAGGAAGTTTCCAGCTCTTTCCAGAAATCGTCCGGTGTCTTGGCGGCTGTTTTAGTGGCAATGTATACCTTGGCTCGCATACCATCAAAGGCTTCCCCAACCTTGATCTCACTGTCGCTGTAGGCTCTTGCCGTGTCGAAGAAACGCATGCCACCCTCATAGGCTCTGCGCAGCAATTTCACAGCATAGTCCTGACAGACGCGCTGGATTGGTAAAGCGCCGAACGCATTCTGTGGAACAGTAATACCTGTTTTTCCTAATGTAACTTGTTTCATAGATTTTCCTCCTCATTATGGATTATTAAAGTGGAATTTATATTAAGTAATTATAACATAACACTTTTCTTTGATAGTTACATCTGAAAAAATTTCAAAAAATTACACTCACTCTTGATAATGGAAGTCGATTTTTGTCCTGTCTTGTGTATCTCGAAAGTGGCTGCTTTACAGGCTTTCCGTTGCATCGGTTATTTTGTCTGGTAAAGTTGATTTGCGTATCAATATTTATCGAGGTCAGGTTGATACCAATAACGCCATAATTAACGCCAATGACACTAAAAATGGCGCTAATGGCATTAATTGTGGCACTGATTTGGATGGAAAGAAAATTGTTGTAATCAGTGATATTCGTTTTAAAGGAAAGAGGAATATCAATTGGGAAGAAGTTGAGCAGTATTTAAAAGAATACATAGGAGATTGCTATGAAGTAGTCGAAACCTCGGAGCAAGTCTATATTGGTTCAGATTTTCCAGGAGAATTAAAAGGATCTGGAGATACCAAAAGATTATATGGAGCGAATGCGAAAGCAAAGGCTAATGCTACCCAGGGAATTCCTATGCTTCTTCAATGTGCTACGAATAAACGATGGCAGGAAAACTTTAAAGGAAAGCATAACGTTGATGCAAAGTTTGACTGGTATAGATTTACGATAAGGTTTGCACTTCCAGTATATAACAATGATACTGGAGATCTTGAACGGTTTAATATATTCAGGATAGAAATGTTGATACGACATGTTGCAGACGGAAATTTATATTTGTATGACATGGTGAACATAAAAAAAGAAACGAGCACCCCGCTTGAGCAATAGCTGTACGGTAACAAACCCATTTCTTGATTATATGATACATTGAACAGTATTAAATGTCAACGAAAAAAGCATAAGAAATTTCAATGAAAAGCCGGCCCAGCTATTCATCGGAAAGACCATAGAAAAGACAGGTTCAGATACACTGATTACCCTCAGTGCGTCCGGACCTG
Source organism: Dorea hominis (assembly GCF_014287705.1). Taxonomy (NCBI): domain Bacteria; kingdom Bacillati; phylum Bacillota; class Clostridia; order Lachnospirales; family Lachnospiraceae; genus Dorea; species Dorea hominis. Next base: position 51,613 of record NZ_JACOOY010000002.1, read on the forward strand.
TTTTATGTTGCTATCGTTTCTTTCGGTTACCTTTGCCACGCTTGCTTCCTGAAGATTTCAGCATATCGGATTTACAAAGGATGCCCATCAAAGTGACAAATTCATCTTTGGTGAGTTTGCTATATTTGATTCCTAATTGTTTCAGGAACATGGCAACTTGGGCTTCTTCAGCAGATCCTTCAAAATGATTGGCTTGATCCAAAGCATTTTTTACAACATCGGCTCCGGTAGTATCAGCAGTTGTACGGTGCTGGGTCTTGCAGAGCGTTATTTTTACCATTTTGCATGGCTTGTAGTGTTCACAAAATCTTCACAAAATAATTAGCACTCACCTCTTGACAGTGCTAATAGTAAATGTTATAGTACAACTAGAACAAAGGAAGAGGGATAAAAAGAAAGAACTTCTTAGAAATCCGGAATCCTGGATGTTCCAGATAACAACACATCAGATATTCCAGACGAATATTTCATATGTGCTTAATAATATTTATAAAGTATTGGAAGGAGATATGACTTATGATGATGCCTAGTATTTTTGGAGAAAACTTATTTGATGATTTTATGAATGATTTTACATTCCCGAAATTCCCGGATGTAGAGAAAGAACTTTATGGTAAACATGCAAAGAACTTAATGAAGACAGATGTAAAAGATACCAAAGAGGGTTATGAAGTAGATATTGATCTTCCTGGATTTAAGAAAGATGAGATCCAGATGGAACTGAAAGAAGGAGTTTTAACAGTCAGTGCAGCTAAAGGACTGGATAAGGATGAAGAGAAGAAGGATGGAACTTACATCAGAAAAGAACGTTATGCAGGAAGCATGAGTAGAAGCTTTTATGTAGGTAAACATGTAACGGAAGAAGATATCCATCCGAAATATGAGAATGGTATTCTTTCCTTCAGCGTTCCAAAAGAGGAAGCAAAACCGGTAGAAGAGAAGAAACATTATATCAGCATTGAGGGATAACAACAGAGCTGCAATGTAAAATTCGTATTACCTCGCGGGCATGATCCCGCGGGGTAATCTTCATATAGATGGTTTTCATAAAATGTTAAAACAAGATTACAATACACTCTGTGTGGGGTGTAAATAACAGCAATAAAGAAAAACGGGAGGGATTTTATGGCGGCGAAAAGAGATTATTACGATGTTCTTGGAGTTGCACGTAACGCAGATACCGGAACAATAAAAAAAGCTTACCGTAAACTGGCGAAAAAGTACCACCCGGATACGAATGCAGGAAATGAGCAGGCAGCGGAGAAATTTAAGGAAGCTACCGAAGCATATAATATATTAAGTGATAAAGAAAAAAGAAAAATGTATGACCAGTATGGACATGCAGCATTTGACGGATCTATGGGAGCTGACGGTGCTTATGGAAATGGTAGTGCGTCTGGTGGCGGCACTTACCGTTATGCAGGACCGGATGGTACATTTCATGAATATCATTTCGAAGGAAATGGAGATATGGATGATTTCCTAAAGCAGATGTTCGGTGGTGCGTTTCATGGTTTCGGCGGCGCACACAGTTCATTTGGAGGTTTCGGCAGACAAACAGGAAACCAGGGCGGAAATTCCTACAGAAATTATGGAAGGAGTTTTCAACAGGATGGTGCAGATGTGGAGGCGGATATTACAGTTTCCTTTGAGGATGCGGCTTTCGGATGTGAAAAACTGATCCATGTGACAGATGGAAGCGGAGAACGGAAGTCTCTGAAAGTGAAGATACCTGCCGGAATTGATACCGGACAGAGCATCCGGCTCCGTGGCAAAGGCAGTCCGGGATATGGCGGTGGAAAAGACGGTGATCTGTTCTTGAAAGTGACTGTCAGCATGAAACCGGGATATGAACGTAAAGGAAAAGACGTATACAGTACTGTTCAGATTCCATTTACAACAGCTGTGCTGGGAGGAGAAACAATCGTGCAGACGCTGACCGGTAAGGTTATGTGTAAAATCGCACCGGGTACACAGTCTGGAACGAAGATCAGACTTCGAGGCAAAGGAATCGTATCTATGAAAGATAAAAATATACGGGGAGATCAATATATAACTGTTCGAATCCAGGTACCGAAAAATCTGAGCGAAGATGCAAAGAGAAAATTAAAGGCTTTTGAAGAAGCCTGTGAAAAAAAAGGAAGAGGCGCTGCGTAAGTGCCTTTTTCTTTTTTTGTTGCCTGTATTGTTGACGGTCTGTCGTTCGCGCTTTATAATAAAAGGGTTAAGAAAAATACACTTTCTGTATGGAAATGTGTGAATGATATAGCGTAAGGAGAACAAGAATGAGCAAAATTATTTTAACAGGTGACCGTCCGACCGGTCGGCTTCACGTAGGACATTATGTAGGATCCCTGAAAGAGCGTGTAAAACTGCAGAATTCCGGTAAGTTTGACGAGATTTATATTATGATCGCGGATGCACAGGCACTGACAGATAATGCAGAGCATCCGGAGAAGGTACGCCAGAATATTATGAATGTAGCGCTGGATTATCTTGCTTGCGGAATCGATCCGGAGAAAGCGAATATTTTCATTCAGTCTATGGTTCCGGAACTGACAGAATTTACATTTTATTATATGAATCTTGTTACTGTATCCCGTGTACAGAGAAACCCTACAGTAAAAGCTGAGATCCAGCAACGTAATTTTGAAGCAAGTATTCCGGTTGGATTTTTTTGCTATCCGATCAGTCAGGCGGCAGATATTACCGCTTTCCGTGCAACAGCCGTTCCGGTTGGAGAAGACCAGCTTCCGATGTTAGAACAGTGCAAGGAAATCGTACACAAGTTCAACAGTGTATATGGCGAGACACTTACAGAGCCTGAGATCATTCTTCCGTCTAATAAAGCATGTCTGCGTTTGCCGGGGATTGATGGTAAAGCGAAGATGAGCAAGTCTCTTGGAAACTGCATTTATCTGTCTGATGAGCCGGAAGACATTAAGAAGAAAGTTATGTCCATGTTTACAGATCCGAATCATCTGCGTGTGGAAGATCCGGGACAGGTAGAAGGCAATCCGGTATTTATTTATCTGGATGCATTTTGTAAGGATGAGTATTTCGCAGAATTTTTACCGGATTATGCAAATCTGGATGAATTAAAGGCACATTATCAGCGTGGTGGTCTTGGTGATGTGAAAGTTAAGAAATTCCTGAATAATGTTATGCAGGCAGAACTGGAGCCGATCCGTGCAAGAAGAAAAGACTGGGAAAGCAGAAAGACAGATGTTTATGATATTCTGAAAGCCGGAACAGAAGTTGCCCGTGCAAAAGCAGCCCAGACACTGCATGATGTGAAAGATGCAATGCATATCAATTACTTTGACGATGCAGATTTGTTAAAATAATTGATATTCAAGGAATCTGCCAGAGATAGTTTCTGCCAGAGATTGTGATAATTATAATAATAGTAAAAAATAAAACGGCAGTTCGTGGATAGATATAATTGAGATGTTTTCAAAGATCTGATTCCATAAACTGCCGTTTTGCTGTAATAACTTTGTTATTACAGCAGAGATATCCTACCAGATTCCAAGTATATGCTGCATGCCAAGACTTGCAAGAGCAATTCCAACCCAGCAGCAGAAACCGAGCAGAAGTGGTTTTCCACCGGTTTTGATGAGCTTGATAATATTTGTATTCAGACCGACTGCGCTCATGGCTAGAACGATAAAGAATTTACTCAGTGTTTTCAGTGGAGTGAATACATCTGCGGAGATACCGCAGGAAGTCGCAATTGTTGTAATGACAGAAGCAAGTACAAAATAAAGAATGAACATTGGAAAGATTTTTTTCAACTCTACTTTTTTGCCTTCAGCTTTCTGACTTCGTGTGCGGATGAATGCAAGTGCCAGAGTGATCGGAATGATCGCAAGTGTACGTGTCAGTTTAACGGTAGCGGCTTTATCCAGTGTCGCAGAACCCAGGTGGTACAGAGAATCCCATGTAGATGCCGTTGCTGTTACAGAAGAGGTGTCGTTGACAGCCGTTCCGGCAAAGATTCCAAATGATTCGCCGCTTGTTGTGGAAAAGCCAAGAATTCCGCCCAGCGTTGGAAACAGTAAAGCTGCAATCATATTGAAAAAGAAGATTACAGAGATTGCCTGTGCGACTTCGTCATCATCTGCATCAATGACCGGTGCTGTAGCTGCAATTGCAGAACCACCACAGATGGAAGATCCGACGCCAACCAGAGTAGAGATGTTGCCCGGAATATGCATGATTTTATGCAATACATAGGCAAGAATCAGAGAAGTTGCGATTGTGGTTACAATGATCGGAAGTGATTGCTTCCCGGTTTCCAGAATAACAGTCAGGTTCAGCCCGAACCCAAGAAGGATGACAGCATACTGTAATACTTTCTTTGATACAAAAGTAATCCCACTCTGGAAAGCAGATTTGTCTTTGATAAATAATGTCAGGATCATCCCGACAAGAATACCGAATACCGGTCCGCCGATAATTGGAAAATGTTGTCCCAGTATCCAGCAAGGAATAGCGATGCAGAGACATAATAAGATCCCTTTCGTATTTTTCTTTAAAAATTCCATTTGATATACTCCTTTAGATTTTGTTATATTTCCGTCAGATATGATAGCACACAATGAAAAAAATGAAAAGAAAAACAGAACAGGGAGAGTAGTTCGTAATATTTAAACAAGCCAGTCACCGCGCCATACGATAATAACAGGACAGATCGAAGTTTAGATCAATCGGAAAATTATTTCAAGACAGCTAGTGTATAAAAATCATTGCAGTGGTGAGAAAGCTTTGCTAGAATGTTGAAAGATGAAAAGGAGAACATGATGGCAAAGTATTACCTTGCCCCGATGGAGGGGATCACGACCTATATTTTCAGGAACGCGTATCATAAGTATTTTCGGAAAATGGATAAATATTATACACCTTTCTTCGTACCGCATAGTAAGCGCGGGCTGAATTTGAAAGAACAGGAAGAGATTCTGCCTGCGCATAATGCAGGACTTTTTGTTGTTCCACAGATTTTAAGCAACAATGGAAATGACTGTGTACAGACGATTGAAAAACTGAAACGATATGGATACGAAGAGATCAATCTGAATTTTGGCTGTCCGTCAAGGACGGTTGCATCAAAATACCGTGGCTCCGGATTCCTTGCAAAGACGGAAGAACTGGATCGATTTCTGGATACCGTATTTTCGAATGAAAAAGATGTGAAAATCTCTGTGAAAACGAGGCTTGGAAGAGATGAACCGGAAGAATTTGAACGGATTCTTTCTATATATAATCAGTATCCGCTGGAAGAGTTGATCATTCATCCGCGAGTACAGAAGGATTACTATATGCATGAGGTAAGACTTTCCTGGTATGCATATGCCGAAGGACACAGCAGACACAGTCTTTGCTATAACGGAGAACTGAATACTGTAAAAAATATCCAGGAGATGCAGCAGAGATTTCCACAGACAGACTGCTGGATGATCGGACGAGGAATGATCGCTAATCCGGGACTTTTGATGGAACTGGAAGCAGAGAAATTAAAAAATGAAAAGAAAATACAAAGCTATGGTGGCTTTTCGATAGAAAAAGAGCGTATGGCAGCATTTCTGCAAGATATCTGCATTCATTATGAAGAAGCAAGTCCGAAAGAAATATATGTATTATTTAAAATGAAAGAAATCTGGACTTACTTGATGCGGTATTATCCAGATCATCTGGAAAAAATAAGAAAAATCAAGAAAACACAGACAATAGAGGAGTATAAGCGAGAAGTGCAAGAAATTTTCACTTTACTTCGTTAAATAAATACCATATAATAAATAAAAAGTTTATTTGTAAATACAGACAGACTGTCTGAAATTGCAAAGAGAAGAAAGGGGCTTTTAATATGGAAGACCAGAAAAAACGCGTATATGATGCGCTTGATAAATTGAAAATTAAATATGAAGTTGTGGAACATGAACCGGTGCATACAATGGAAGATATGGATAGGCTAGGACTTCCCGAAAAAGGAACTTTATGTAAGAATCTTTTTCTGAGAGACTCTAAAGGAAAGAGACATTTCCTTGTTACCTGTGATGAGAAGAAGAAAGTAGATTTAAAATCTCTTGGAAGACAGCTCGGAGCAGGCAATTTAAGTTTTGCATCTGAAGAACGTCTGGAAAAATATCTGGGAGTAAAACAGGGAAGTGTGACACCGTTTGGACTGATGAATGATACCGATCACGCAGTAGAATTTTTCATTGATAAAGATCTCAGTAAATGCAAAAGCATGGGAATCCATCCGCTGGAGAATACAGCGACAGTATTTTTATCATTTAAGGATCTGGACAAATTCCTGTGGGATCTGGATGTGGATGTTGTAAAAGTACGATTATAAGAGAATTATAAAATATAAAGATATTTAATAGTTTTTTAATTGCATGTTCGTTGTGTTCGAAGTAGAATAGTACAGTGACAGAAGAAAGTGAGGAATACTATGGATCATTATCAATACAACGGACAACAGACACCCCCGGTGAATCGCAACAGTTACGGGAACCAGATCTGGTATATCTGGGGACCGATCGTAGTGAAAATAGTGATCGGTATGATTGTATCCGGTGTGGCATCGGCAGCGATCGGGGCAGCATATATGATCAGACATTATGGACTGTCGGCACAGATGACAGATTATGCACAGCAGATTGCAAACATATATCAGAAGGATTATGTACAGATTTTAAAAGCGGTGACAAAGGAAGCAGCAAGGCTTTCTTCCTATGTAGAAGGTGTGGCGGCATTTGTAACAATTCCGGTGTTGCTTATCATGTTCCACAAAGACAGGATCAGGGAGAAACTTACCGGATTTACACCGAATAAGAAAGCGCCACTGTGGAAATACAGTGCAGTAGCGCTCTTAAGTGCAACATTATGCGTAGGAGTGAACAACTTGCTTATTATAGGCAACATTACAACTGTCAGCGAGGAGTATCAGACAGTAATGCAGGGATTCTATTCCGCACCGCTTCTGATACAGGGCATATCACTTGGCATATTAGTTCCAATCTGTGAGGAACTGGTATTTCGTGGACTCGTTTTTCAGAGGCTGCGTATGCGGAGCGGATTTTTATCTGCGGCATTGTATTCAGCAGTGATCTTCAGCTTGCTGCATGGCAATATGGTTCAGATGATATATGCACTTTTCCTTGGAGTGGTATATGCTTATATGTATGAAAAATACGGTTCTGTGAAAGCACCGATATTTGCACATATGGTTGCAAATCTGATTTCCGTATTTGCAACACATTACAACTGGTTTGAGTGGATGGCAAAAAATCCGATGCGGATCGGCATTATTACTGTTTTATGTGGAACGATCGGTTCCAGCATGTATGTATGGATGCAGCGGATCGATGAAAAGCCGGATCATCCGAATAAACCGGAACAGACTTTGCATCAGGAAAATCTGACTTCTCAAGAGTAGAGAAGTCAGATTTTTTGTATATATACGAGCAATTATCTGAATATCTGACAATTTAAGAAAAAAAGAGGTTTACAAGCTGGAAAAATTGTAGTATAGTAGGACAAAAATAAGAAAGGAAAGAAAAGGTATGTATGAGCAGAAGCAGAATCTGCATACCGGTTTGTATCGCACAGAGTTTGAACATGATAACTGTGGTATCGGTGCAATCGTTAATATCAAGGGCAGGAAATCCCATAACACGGTAGCAGATGCACTTAAGATTGTAGAAAATTTAGAACATAGAGCTGGCAAGGATGCCGAAGGTAAAACAGGTGATGGAGTTGGAATTCTATTACAGATTTCACATAAGTTTTTCTCCAAAGTCTGTGAACCTCTCGGCATCCTTTTACGTTCTGAGAGAGATTATGGTGTGGGAATGTTTTTCTTCCCGCAGGATGAACTGAAAAGAGAACAGGCAAAGAAGATTTTTGAAGTTATTGTCAGAAAGGAAGGAATGAATTTCCTGGGATGGAGACAGGTACCGGTAAAAGAGGAAGTACTTGGAAGCCGTGCAGCAGCTTGTATGCCATGCATTATGCAGGGATTTATTGAAAGACCGGAGCATATTGCGCAGGGAATTGATTTTGACAGACGTTTGTATGTTGTAAGAAGAGTCTTTGAGCAGAGCAGTGATGATACTTATGTAGCGTCTCTTTCAAGTAGGACAATTGCGTATAAGGGTATGTTCCTTGTCGGACAGCTTCGCTCTTTTTTTGCGGATCTGCAGGATAAAGACTATGAATCTGCAATTGCACTGGTACATTCCAGATTCAGTACAAACACAAATCCGAGCTGGGAGAGAGCACATCCGAACCGGTTCATTGTACATAATGGAGAGATCAATACAATTCGTGGTAATGCGGATAAGATGCGTGCCAGAGAAGAAAATATGGAATCTGAGTGCCTGAAAGGAGAATTGCATAAAGTTCTTCCGGCGATCAATACATCCGGATCCGATTCCGCGATGCTTGATAATGCCATCGAATTTATGGTAATGAGCGGAATGGAACTGCCACTGGCAGTGATGATCGCGATTCCGGAGCCATGGGCAAATACAAAAAATCTGTCACAGAAGAAAAAAGATTTCTATCAGTATTATGCAACAATGATGGAGCCATGGGACGGACCGGCATCTATTCTGTTCAGTGACGGCGACTGCATGGGAGCAGTACTGGACCGGAATGGATTACGTCCTTCCAGATATTATATTACGGAAGACGATACGTTGATCCTATCTTCTGAAGTAGGTGTACTTGATATTGATCCGTCTAAGATCATTGTTAAAGAGCGTCTGCATCCGGGCAAGATGCTTCTTGTGGATACAATAAAAGGTAAAGTGATTGATGACGATGAACTGAAAGAATCTTATGCAAGAAGACAGCCGTATGGAGAATGGCTGGACAGCAATTTGATCGAGTTAAAAGATTTAAAAATACCGAATCAGAAAATTGAAACATATTCAGAGGAGGAACTCGGAAGATTACAGAAAGCATTCGGTTACTCTTATGAAGATGTGAAGACTTCTATTTTAAATATGGCGAAAAATGGAACAGAAAGCACTGGAGCCATGGGAATTGATTCCCCGCTTGCCGTTCTTTCACAGAAATCTCAGAATCTGTTCGGATATTTCAAACAGTTATTTGCACAGGTTACTAATCCACCGATTGATGCAATCCGTGAAGAAGTCGTAACATCTACAACCGTATATATTGGTGAGGATGGCAACCTGTTGGAAGAAAAAGCAGAAAACTGTAAAATGTTAAAGGTAAATAATCCAATTCTTACCGATACAGACCTGCTGAAAATTAAAAATATGAAAACAGAAGGTTTCCAGGTTACAGAGATCCCGATCACTTATTATAAAAATTCCAGTCTGGAAAAGGCGATGGATTACTTATTTATCGAAGTAGACCGTGCAATCCGTGAAGGAACCAATATTCTGATCCTTTCCGACCGTGGTGTGGACGAATATCATGTGGCAATGCCGTCACTTCTTGCATTGTCAGGACTTCAGCAGCATCTGGTACGGACAAAGAAGAGAACTTCTGTGGCTATTATTCTGGAAACAGGAGAACCGAGAGAAGTCCATCATTTTGCAACACTGCTTGGCTATGGTGCATGTGCGATCAATCCGTATCTTGCACATGAGACAATACGCCAGCTTATTGATACTGATATGTTGCAGAAAGATTATTATGCTGCAGTTGACGATTATAACCATGCGGTTATCAGCGGAATTGTAAAGATTGCCTCCAAGATGGGAATTTCCACCATTCAGTCTTATCAGGGTGCAAAAATCTTTGAAGCGATCGGTTTGAAAGAGTGTTTTATTGATAAATATTTTACAGATACGGTCAGCCGTGTCGGAGGAATCGGAATTGAAGAGATATCGGAAGATTACAGTGCGAGACATTCCCGTGCATTTGATCCGCTTGGACTGGAAGTGGAGCTGACACTGGATAGTGTCGGGCATCATAAATCCAAAAGCGGTGGCGAAGAACATCTGTACAATCCGCAGACAATCCACATGCTGCAACAGTCAACCAGACGTGGTGATTATGAAATGTTCCGGAAATATACGGAGATGGTCAATGCAGAAGGAGAAAAAATCAATTTGCGTGGACAACTCGACTTCAATTACCCGGAAGAAGGCGTTCCGATTGAAGAAGTTGAGAGCGTAGATGATATCGTAACAAGATTTAAGACAGGAGCAATGTCTTACGGTTCTATTTCCAAAGAGGCGCATGAGACACTGGCAATAGCTATGAATCAGCTCCATGGAAAATCAAACAGTGGTGAAGGTGGCGAAGAAATTGAACGTCTGGACACAAACCGTTGTTCTGCAATCAAGCAGGTAGCGTCTGGAAGATTTGGCGTAACATCCCGTTATCTAGTTAGCGCAAATGAAATCCAGATTAAAATGGCACAGGGTGCAAAACCGGGCGAAGGTGGACATCTTCCGGGAGGAAAAGTATATCCGTGGATCGCAAAGACCAGACATTCAACGCCGGGGGTAAGCCTGATTTCACCACCGCCACATCATGATATTTATTCTATCGAAGATCTGGCACAGTTGATCTACGATTGTAAAAATGCAAATAAAGATGCAAGAATTTCAGTAAAACTTGTATCCGAAGCCGGTGTTGGAACAGTCGCAGCCGGTGTTGCAAAAGCCGGTGCAGGTCTGATCCTGATCTCCGGATATGACGGAGGAACAGGTGCGGCGCCAAGAAGTTCGATTCATAATGCTGGACTTCCGTGGGAACTGGGACTTGCAGAAACGCATCAGACATTGATCGCCAATGGGTTAAGAGAGCGTGTGCGGATCGAGACAGATGGAAAATTAATGAGTGGGCGTGATGTTGCAATCGCAGCTATTTTAGGGGCAGAAGAATTTGGATTTGCCACAGCACCGCTGGTCACAATGGGATGCGTTATGATGCGTGTCTGCAATCTGGATACCTGCCCGGTAGGAGTAGCAACCCAGAATCCAGAGCTTCGTAAACGTTTTACCGGGAAACCGGAATATGTTGTGAACTTTATGCGTTTTATGGCGCAGAATCTGAGGGAATACATGGCAAAATTGGGTGTCCGTTCGATTGACGAACTGGTAGGAAGAACAGAACTCCTCAAAGTAAAAGATGTACCGGTGTCTGAACGTGCAGAAACCCTGGATTTAAGTAAAATTCTTTATAATCCGTATGATAAAAAGACAGTGCCAATGACCTTTAACCCAAAGAAAGTTTTCAATTTTGAGCTGGAAAAAACACTGGACGAGAAGGTACTTATAAAAGAATTACTTCCGGCACTGGAGAAAAAACAAAAACGGGTTCTCGAAATTGACGTTGCGAATACCAATCGAACATTTGGTACTATTTTCGGATCGGAGATTACAAGACGTTATCCGGAAGGACTGGATGAAGACAGCTATGTGATCAAGTGCAAAGGCGCAGGCGGTCAGTCTTTTGGCGCATTTATTCCAAAAGGACTGACACTGGAACTTACAGGTGACAGCAATGATTATTTTGGCAAAGGATTATCCGGCGGTAAACTGATCGTATATCCGCCGACAGGAGTGAAATACAAACACGAAGATAATATCATTATTGGAAACGTTGCACTTTACGGAGCCACAAGTGGTAAAGCATACATCAATGGTATGGCAGGCGAGCGTTTTGCAGTCCGCAATTCCGGTGCGACAGCAGTTGTGGAAGGTGTAGGCGACCATGGCTGTGAATATATGACCGGAGGACGTGTAGTAGTTCTTGGGAAAACCGGTAAAAACTTCGCGGCAGGTATGAGTGGCGGAGTTGCTTATGTGCTGGACGAAGATAATGACCTCTATCTGAGTGTAAATAAACAGCTTGTAAATATTGAACATGTTACAGCAAAGATGGATGTAGAAGAACTGAAAACAATGATTGAAGAACATGTTGCTTATACGAATTCAGAAATTGGTAAAAAAATTCTGGAACATTTCACAGATTATCTTCCAAAATTCAAAAAGATCATTCCTGCTGACTATGAGAAGATGATGACAACGATCCTCCAGTTAGAAGAGCAGGGAATGAGCAGTGAACAGGCAAAAATCGAAGCTTTTTACATGATCAAAGAAGGAAGATAAGGAGGCGCACAAAATGGGAAAAGCAACAGGATTTATGGAATATGACAGACAGGATAAGAAAGCAGAGGCGCCAAAGGAGCGAATCCGGAATTTTAAAGAGTTTTATAAACCATTATCGGAAGAAGAACAGAAAATTCAGGGAGCAAGATGTATGTCCTGTGGTGTACCATTCTGTCAGTTTGGTCAGATGATCATGGGAATGGCGAGTGGATGCCCGTTACATAATCTGATTCCGGAGTGGAACGATCTTTTGTATCACGGGAACTGGGAAGAAGCGTACTATAGATTAAAGAAAACAAATAATTTCCCGGAATTTACATCAAGAGTATGTCCGGCGCTTTGCGAGGCAGCTTGCACATGTGGATTGAACGGAGACGCAGTAGCGACAAAATCTAATGAATATGGCATCATAGAACATGCGTATAAAATGGGATATGCGGATGCAAGACCGGTGAAAGTACGCACCGGAAAAAAAGTTGCAATTGTTGGTTCCGGACCGTCCGGACTGGCGGCAGCAGATCTTCTGAACCGTCGCGGACATCATGTCACTGTTTTTGAAAGGGAAGACAAAGTTGGAGGACTTCTCCGCTATGGAATTCCGAATATGAAATTGGAAAAACAGATTATCGATCGGAAGATAAAGATCATGGAAGAGGAAGGTGTGATTTTTCAGACAAGTTGCAATATCGGAAAAGATAAACGGGCTTCTTCTATATTAAAGGAGTTTGACCGTGTAATCTTATGCTGTGGTGCGTCCAACCCAAGAGATATCAAAGTTCCGGGAAGAAAAGCCGATGGTATTTATTTTGCAGTGGATTTTCTTAAATCTACGACGAAAGCACTCTGGGCAAATCCTGAACATGAATTAAAAGAAGACACTTATATTTCAGCCAAAGGAAGAAAAGTTATGGTTATCGGCGGTGGAGATACCGGAAATGACTGCGTTGGAACATCCATGCGCCATGGTGCGGCATCTGTTTTACAACTGGAAATGATGCCGAAAGCACCGGATCAGAGAACAGAGATGAATCCGTGGCCGGAGTGGCCGAGAGTCTGCAAGACCGATTATGGGCAGCAGGAGGCAGCAGCAGTATTCGGACAGGATCCGCGAGTATACCAGACAACCGTAAAAGAATTTGTCAAAGATAAAAACGGACGTGTCTGCAAGGCAATTCTGGTAAGGCTTGAATCAAAACAGGATGCAAAAACCGGAAGACGTATGATGGTGGAAATACCAGGCAGCGAATATGAGGTGGAGACCGATCTGGTGCTGATCGCAGCAGGATTTCTGGGAAGTGAATCTTATATTACGAAAGCATTTGGCGTAGAAGTAAATGCGAGAACGAATGTAAGTACGAATCCGGGAGAATATAAGACCAGTGCAGAACATGTATTTACAGCAGGCGATATGCACCGCGGACAATCACTTGTCGTATGGGCGATCCGTGAAGGAAGAGAAGTGGCTGAGGCTGTTGATAAGAGCCTGATGGGATATACAAATCTGAATATCCAGTAGGAGTGTATTCGATCTTCTTTTCAGATAAGAGTTCTGGTAAATGTTACAAAATTATTAAAAGTTATTGCAAAATTGTTTTTTATAGAGTATAATCGTCCCTAGATAGTGATACTATGTCAAATTAGAATTAAAGAAATGTTAAGAAAAAGGATGATATAATGAAAAAATTTGGAGTGAAACTATTATCAGTTGTAGTGACCAGTTCGATGATCGTGACACCTGTAATGGCAGCACCTTCGGTAAAAGATTTAAAACAGAATAAAAAGGCAGCACAGAAACAGGTTGATTCATTGCAGACACAGTTGACAGGCATTATTGAGAAAATCAATAATCTGGAAGATGAGCTGGTTGTAACAGGTGAGAAGATCGAGACAACGTCAAAGGATCTGACACAGGCCAAGAAAGACGAGAAGAAACAGTACGAGGATATGAAGCTTCGTATCAAGTATATGTATGAAGAGGGCGACAGTACATTTTTCGAGACACTGGTAAGCTCTACGAACTTCTCTGATATGGTAAACAAAGCCGAGTATGTTACGAATGTACATAATTATGACAGAAAGAAACTGGCTGAGTATGTTGCTACAAAGAAGAAAGTTGCAACTCTGAAGACGAACCTTGAGAAAGAACAGAAGAGTCTGGAGAAGAAGCAGACACAGTTCGAGACAAAACAGGATGATCTTGATAAAGTGCTGACTTCCAAGAAGGCAGAAGTTGCAGATTTGGATTCCGAGATTCAGAAAGCGGCTGAAGCGGCAGCAAAAGCAGCCGAAGCAAAACAGCGTCAGGAAGCAGCTGCAGCAGCAGCGGCTCAGAAGACAAGCGGCAGCAACAAGAACAATACAAGCAATAATAACAGCAACAGCGGAAATAAGAACAACGGTGGAAGCGGCAATAGCGGAAACAGCAACAGTGGTAACAAGAATAACGGTGGAAGCAACAATAATGGCGGAAGCAATAACAGTGGTAATAATAGCGGTGGTAACAGCGGTGGACATTATTCTTCAGGAAGCGCAGTTGTAAGCCGTGCGTACGGAAAGCTTGGATGTCCATATGTATGGGGCGCGTGCGGACCGAACACATTTGACTGCTCCGGTTTCGTAAGTTATTGTCTGACAGGACGGTATGCACGTATCGGTACATCAGGTACATTTGCAGGATGGCCACGTGTAAGCAATCCAAAGCCGGGAGACGTATGTGTACGTTCCGGCCATGTAGGAATTTATATTGGTGGAGGACAGATGATCCATGCACCGCATACAGGAGACGTTGTTAAGGTATCCAGTGTACAGTCCGGAATGTGGTATGTACGCAGACCTTAAAGAGTCTGGATTGTAATATATATGAACATGTATAATAGAAAATGCTCATCACAGCAGTTGTGGTGAGCATTTCTTTTGGCAGTAACTATTTGAAAAGTTTAATGCTTATGTTATAATATGGAAAGCTTGTGACAGAAGAAAGGAGCGCATCAATGAAGGCATATACGAATTTTGCAGAAGTTTATGATACATTCATGGATAATGTTCCATACGAAGAATGGGCAGAATATTTGCTGAAGGTATTAGAACAATATGGGATTAAAGACGGACTGGTACTGGAACTGGGATGTGGGACCGGAACAATGACTGAGATCCTGAATGACAGAGGATATGATATGATCGGTGTGGATAATTCCGAAGATATGTTGGAAATTGCGCTGGATAAAAGAGTAGAAAGTGGAAAAGATATCCTTTATCTGTTGCAGGATATGCGTGAGTTTGAATTATATGGAACGGTCCGCGCAGTTGTGAGTGTATGTGACAGTGTGAACTATATTACAGAGGAGAGCGAACTGGAAGAAGTTTTCCGGCTGGTAAATAATTATCTCGATCCAGGCGGAATTTTTGTGTTTGATTTTAATACAGAATACAAATATCAGAAGATCCTTGCGGATAATGTATTTGCAGAAGACCGGGATGAATGCAGTTTTATCTGGGATAATTATTATGATGAGGAAGACCGGATTAATGAATATGAACTGTCTTTATTTGTAAGAAGTGCAGAGGATCCGGAATTGTATCGCAAATATCAGGAAGTACATTACCAGAAAGCATATACACTGGAGAAGATAAAGACACTGCTTGAAAAAGCAGGACTGTCATATCTGGGCGCTTATGATGCGTATACGCAGGATGCACCGCTTTATACAAGCCAGAGGATCTGTGTTGTAGCACAGGAATGTCAGAAGATGGTAAGATGATTCCATGAATGTGGAATGTCAGAGGATAATAAGAAAATCAAACGAGAAGATAAGTTTAGAAGATAAGATTAGAAAAGGATGTTAAGTATGAAAGATTATATTGTAAGAGCAACAGCAGCAAACGGACAGGTACGTGCTTTTGCTGCAATTACGAGAGAGACAGTAGAAGAAGCCAGACAGCACCATGGAACAAGCCCGGTTGCGACAGCAGCGCTTGGACGTCTGCTGACAGCAGGTACGATGATGGGAAGTATGATGAAGAATGAGACAGACATGCTGACATTACAGGTACGCGGAGACGGACCGATCGGCGGGATTACCGTAACAGCAGACAGCAAGGGAGATGTAAAGGGATATGTTGAGAATCCGGATGTGATGCTTCCACCAAAGAATGGTAAACTGGATGTTGGCGGAGCAGTAGGTATCGGACTTTTGCAGGTTATTAAAGACATGGGACTGAAAGAACCATACTCCGGACAGACGATCTTGGTGAGCAGTGAGATCGCAGAAGATCTGACTTATTATTTTGCAAATTCGGAACAGGTACCGTCTTCAGTAGGTCTGGGAGTATTGATGGAAAAGGACAATACAGTTAAGACTGCAGGTGGATTTATTATCCAGATGATGCCATTTGCAGAGGATGCAACAATAAGCCAGATTGAAGAGAACTTAAAACATGTGACTTCCGTGACAGAACTTCTGGACAAAGGCTATACTCCGGAACAGCTGTTAGAAGAACTGCTTGGCAATGTCGGTCTGGAAATTACGGATACAATGCCGACACGATTTTATTGCAACTGTTCCAAGGAGCGTGTGGAGCAGGCTGTGGCAAGTGTAGGTAAAAAAGATATTCAGGAAATGATCAATGATGGCAAACCAATTGAAGTCAAATGTCATTTCTGTAATACCGCTTATCATTACAGTGTAGAGGAACTGAAAAATATTTTAAAGAGAAGTAAGTAAAGGCAGGCGAAAGAAAATGAAACATGGATTCGTGAAAGTTGCAGCAGCGACACCGGATATCCGGGTTGCAGATGTAGAGTATAATACAGAGCAGATCTGTCGGCTGATCGATGAGACAGCAGAAGAGGAAGCAAAAGTAGTTGTATTTCCGGAATTATGTATTACCGGATATACGTGTGGAGATTTATTTACACAGGATCTGTTGCTGGAAAATGCAAAGAAAGGATTGCAGAAGATTGCGACACATACCGGTAATAAGGATGGTATATTCTTTATCGGAATGCCGTTAGCTGTAGACGGTGAGTTGTATAATGTTGCGGCGGCAGTGAACCATGGACATATTCTTGGATTTACGACGAAGACATTTCTGCCGAATTATGGTGAATTTTATGAGATGCGCCAGTTCTGCGCGGGTCCGAAGGAAGCAAGAATGATTTCTTTTGACGGTAAGATGATTCCGTTTGGACCACAGATCCTTTTTGTGGCAGAAGAGATGCAGTCGCTTGTGATTGCTGCAGAGATCTGTGAGGATGTATGGAGTACGGTTCCGCCAAGCATCCAGGCAGCAAGAGAAGGTGCCGTCCTGATCGTGAATTGCTCAGCAAGTGATGAGACGATTGGAAAGGCAACATACAGAAAGAATCTGATCGAGGGGCAGTCTGCAAGACTTTTGTGCGGTTATATTTATGCCAATGCCGGAGAAGGTGAATCTACGACAGATGTTGTGTTTGGCGGACATAATATTATCGCTGAGAACGGAACAACTCTTGCAATGGGACAACGTTTTGTAAATAATGTTATTTATACAGAGATAGATATAAAACGTCTGCTCAGTGAGAGACGGAAGAATACGACATTCCAGCTTGTGGAAGACAGAAAGCTTATGCGTGTTCCGTTTGATATGAAGATACAGGAGACAAAGCTTACGAGAACATTTTATTCCAGACCGTTTGTGCCGGGAGAAGAGGGCGAGAGAGCCAGAAGATGTGAAGAAATCCTTACCATTCAGGCGATGGGACTTAAGAAACGCCTGGCACATACACATGCAAAGAGTGCAGTAGTAGGTATTTCCGGAGGATTGGATTCGACACTGGCACTTCTTGTGACAGCGAAGGCATTTGATGCACTTGGCATGGACAGAAGTGGAATTACAGCGGTTACAATGCCATGCTTTGGTACAACAGACAGGACTTATCAGAATGCATGTAAGATGTCGAAGAAGCTTGGAGCGACACTTAAGGAAGTACCGATCGCAGCTTCGGTAGAACAGCATTTTAAAGATATCGGACATGATCCGGAGGATCACAGTGTTACTTATGAGAATTCACAGGCACGTGAGCGTACACAGGTGTTGATGGATATTGCCAATGCGGCAGGAGGCATGGTAATAGGAACTGGAGATATGTCGGAGCTTGCTCTTGGATGGGCAACATATAATGGCGATCATATGTCCATGTATGGTGTCAACGCTTCCGTTCCAAAGACGTTAGTTCGTCATCTGGTTCATTATTATGCAGATACCTGTGAGGATCAGGAACTTAAAGAGATTCTGTATGATGTATTAGACACACCGGTAAGCCCGGAACTTCTGCCACCAAAAGACGGCGAGATTTCACAGAAAACAGAAGACCTGGTAGGTCCTTACGAACTGCATGATTTCTATCTTTATTATATGCTCCGGTTCGGATACGAACCGTCAAAAATCTACAGGATCGCCAAAGAAGCCTTTGCAGGAGAGTATGATAATGAGACGATTTATAAATGGCTTCGTACCTTCTGCTGGAGATTCTTTGCACAGCAGTTCAAGCGTTCTTGCCTGCCAGACGGACCGAAAGTTGGTACGGTTGCATTATCACCGAGAGGTGACTGGAGAATGCCAAGTGATGCGTGCGTAGCCGGATGGCTTAAAAATCTCGATGAGATGGAATAAACACATAGAGAAATATAATAAAAAAGGTTTCATTCACGGTTGTGAGCGAAACCTTTTTTGTACCTTATATAATGAGTCAGTCTATTCGATTGTAATAGGAAACTGAATTTCATTAAAGAGCGTGGAGATGAGATTATAACTGGATATTCTTGAAGAGATCTCCAAGGCTTGTTCCAATCTCTTCCGCCTTTGGAATCTCGACCTTTTCAACCGGCTCTTCTTCAACTTTTTCCAGCGCTTTCATGCTGAGACTGATCTTACCATCTTTGATACCGATTACTTTGACCTGAACTTCATCCCCGACATTCAGGACATCTTTTGGAGATTTGATACGTTTCTGACTGATCTGGGAAATGTGAACCAGTCCGGAAAGACCGTCCTCAAGCTGGATAAATGCACCGTAAGTCTGTAAACTGTCTACGGTACCTGTCATAACAGCGCCAACCTGCAGATTTGAAATCTTTTCTTCTTTTGCTTTGCGTTCTTTTTCTTTCAGAAGTTCGCGGGCAGAGAGGACTAATTTATTTTCAGCCTGGTCAACGTCAATGACTTGGACTTCAATATCTTTCAGAAGATAAGATTCCAGATCGTCAATGTAAGATAAAGATAATCTGGAAGCCGGAATGAATCCGCGCAGTCCTTCTACCATAGCAATTGCTCCACCGTTGACGATCCCCTCAATCTTAACAGGTAGTATAGTTTTCTTCTCGAGATATCTTTTTACGACATTCCAAGGATTGGCATCGTCAAAATGATCTTCCAGATCTGCCATTGTTAAGTTGTTGTCTTCTTTCATTAATTCTTCACTCATAGTTTTTTTGTTCCTTCCTGACATGATTTTGATAAACGTTTTTTCTATATGGCGATAGAAACTGTATACAGTATAACATAAAAATGACCGTTGTTTCAAAAAATGTGCAAGGATTTTGCGCCTGTATGCAAGAAATAGTTGACGAAACGAAAAAAAAATGGCAATCTAACTAGTGAACTTATGAAAAATATATGATATAAAAAGAAGCAAGGAATGCGCTAAAAATATCATAAAATATAATATTAACGAAAGTTTGGAGAGAGATAGATGGGAAAAAAGACTGGAAAAGTGTATGTGGTCGGACATAAGAATCCGGATACCGATTCCATTTGTTCCGCAATTGCATATGCAGAGTTGAAAAAGAAACTGACAGGGGATGAGTATGTTGCAAAACGTGCAGGTCAGGTGAACGAAGAAACACAGTATATATTGTCTAAATTTAATGTGAAAGCGCCGGATCTTTTGAAAAATGTCAAGTTACAGGCGAAAGATCTTGATATTCATAAGATTGAAGGGGTTGCACCGAATGTTTCAATCAAAGATACATGGGCAAAGATGAAAGAAAATAATATCAAGACGGTTCCAGTATTGAAGGAAGACGAACTGGTAGGAGTGATCTCTACCGGAGATATTGCGACATCTTATATGGATGTTTATGACAGTAACATTTTGGCAAGAGCAAGGACGCAGTATAGGAATATTATCCGTACATTGGATGGTACATTACTTACGGGAAATGAACATGGACATTTTACCAAAGGAAAAGTAACGATCGGAGCATCGGATCCGAATTTGATGAAGGAGTTTATCGAACGGGATGATCTGGTAATCCTTGGAAACCGTGATGAAGCACAGGAGTGTGCGATCAATATTGATGCGAGCTGTATTGTTGTATGCCAGAATGCGAAAGTTTCTTCGGAGATGATCCGCAGAGCAGAAGAACAGAGTATTGTGATTATCAGTACACCGCATGATACATTTACAACAGCCCGTCTGATCAATCAGAGTATACCGGTGAAGTTTTTTATGAGTAAAGGACCTCTGGTTGCATTTCATATGAATGATTATGTAGATGAGATTAAGGAAGTTATGACGAAGACAAAATTCCGTGATTTTCCGATCCTTGACAGACATGGCAGATTCCGTGGATTCATTTCCAGACGTCGTTTTATGGATGCAAGCAAGAAGAAAGTGATCCTTGTAGATCACAATGAGAAGTCACAGGCTGTAGATGGGCTGGAAGAAGCAGAGATTGTAGAGATCATTGACCATCACAGACTGGGCAATATTGAGACAACAGGACCGGTATTTTTCCGGAATCAGCCGGTAGGCTGTACGGCGACGATCGTTTATCAGATGTACAGAGAGGAAGAAATCTCCATTTCACCGAAGATTGCAGGTCTTCTCTGTTCAGCGATTATTTCCGATACATTGCTGTTCCGTTCGCCGACCTGCACATCCATAGATGAGAAAGCGGCAGCGAAGCTTGCAAAGATCGCCGGAGTCGATATGGAAGAGCTTGCGAAAGAAATGTTTAATGCAGGTAGCAGCATGAAAGGCAAGACGCCGGAAGAGATTTGCTTCCAGGATTTCAAACAGTTTACGGTAAATGACGTCGTATTTGGTGTCGGACAGATCAATTCCATGAGCGGAGAAGAACTTAGGGAGATCAAAGAAGTGCTGGAACCGCATCTGGAACAGGTGCTGGAGAAGCAGAATCTCCATATGATCTACTATATGCTGACAGATATTTTGAATGAGTCAACAGAATTACTCTGTTGTGGAGCAAATGCAAAAGCACATATTGCAGCAGCATTTGATCTGCCGGAGGATACACAGGATATTATCCTTCCGGGAGTTGTTTCCAGAAAGAAACAGCTGATCCCGGCACTGGTGGAGACATTACAACAATAAGATATATAAAAAGGATCTGATACAGGAGGAGAAGATGGCAAAACAGATATGGAAACCGGGCAATATGGTTTACCCGCTTCCGGCAGTTATGGTTAGTACAGCAGATAAGAGCGGAGAAGACAATATTATTACCGTTGCATGGACGGGAACGATCTGTACGAATCCGGCTATGCTCTATATATCCGTGCGTCCGGAGCGCTATTCTTATCATATGATTAAAGAAAGCGGAGAATTTGTTGTAAATCTGACGACGGAGGCACTGGCAAGGGCAACCGACTGGTGTGGTGTTCGTTCCGGCAGGGATGTAGATAAATGGAAAGAGATGGGACTTACCCGTGGCAAAAGCGAGACATTACAATATTCACCGTGTATCAAAGAAAGCCCGGTGAATATTGAGTGCAAGGTGGATCAGATACTGGAACTCGGTTCACATCACATGTTCACGGCGAAAGTACAGGCTGTTCAGGTAGATGACAGATATATGCAGGAGAATGGAAAATTTGATCTTGCCTCCAGCAGACTGCTGACATATTCCCATGGAGAGTATTATTCGCTGGGAAAGAAGCTTGGAACATTTGGCTATAGTGTGAAGAAGAAAAAATAGAATAAAATAATATAATATAATAAAAACAGATCCTTCTATCAGAGGGATCTGTTTTTATGAATGCTTCTAAAATTAAGCAAGGTCTTCACCTGTGAGCATCTTGTATGCCTGCAGATATTTCTCGATCGTCTTGTCAACGATCTCCTGAGGGAGTGTCCAGTCGTTGTCCGGATTTGCTTTCAGCCAGTCACGGGCAAACTGTTTGTCGAAGGACGGCTGTCCATGTCCCGGCTCATAACCGTCTGCAGGCCAGAAGCGGGAGCTGTCCGGTGTGAGCATCTCATCACCGATAACAAGGTTACCATTCTCGTCAAGACCAAATTCAAATTTGGTATCTGCAATGATGATTCCTTTACTTAATGCATATTCTGCACATTTTTTATATAACGCGATAGTGCTGTCACGAAGCAGTTCGGCATATTCACGACCTTTTCCAGGGAAATATTTTTCCAGGTGATCAATACTCTGTTCAAAAGAAATATTCTCGTCGTGATCACCGATTTCAGCCTTGGTAGACGGAGTGTAGATTGGTTCCGGCAGTTTGTCGGATTCTTTTAATCCTTCCGGCAGCTTGATTCCGCAAACAGTTCCATTCTCCTGATAGCTTGCCCAGCCACTTCCTGTGATATATCCGCGGACGATACATTCAATCGGAAGCATGTGGAGCTTCTTGCACATCATGGATTTACCGGCATATTTTTCATTCTGAAAAAATTCCGGCATATCATTTACGTCAACTGAGATCATGTGGTTTGGAAGAATATCTTCTGTCATATCAAACCAGAATTTGGACATCTGTGTGAGAACAGATCCTTTCTTTGTAACCTCATTGTGTAAAATCACATCGAAACAACTGATGCGGTCTGTAGCAACCATGATCAGACTGTCTCCATTGTCATAAATCTCACGTACTTTACCTTCTTTGATTGGCTTTAATTCCTGCATTGTTTACACCTCGTTATTGAATTTTTTGAAAAATATCACAGTAACCGTATCACTCTTTGTAGTATAATGTCAAGTTATTTGATAATGAACTGTAAGAAAAACAATTCATGCACAAAAGTATCCGTATAAGGAAAAAAGAAAGCACCTCTTTTAAAGAGGTGCGATTTTCAGACGGTAAATTCTTTTTAACAGAATCGTTGACGTGATAAGTGAGACAATCTCAGCGATAGGAATTGCCCACCAGACAGCATGCAGTCCAAACAGGATTGCGAAAATATAAGCAATCGGTAGAATCGCAAAAAGCTGTCTTGCCAGAGAAACGATCAGGCTGTAGACCCCATTTCCCAAAGCCTGGAATACAGAACCGACAATGATGTTATATCCGGCGAACAGGAAACTTAAGCTGATGATCCGAAGTGCCGGTACGCCGATAGCAAGCATCTGGTCTGATGCATCAAACAGTGTGAACAGGAAGAAACGAGGACAGGTCTGGAATAATACAAGACCGATCATCATAATCGTCACTGCAATCGCGACACTGAATTTAGCTGTCTGTATAATACGGTGTTTATTTCTGGAACCATAATTATAAGCAACGATCGGAATCATACCATTGTTCAATCCAAATACCGGCATGAAGATAAAGCTCTGTAATTTAAAGTAGACACCAAATACAGCAGTTGCAGTTGAAGAGAACATTAGCAGGATTTTATTCATACCGAATGTCATGACGGAAGTGATTGCCTGCATGATGATCGATGGAACACCTACTTTGTAAATAGTGGCGATCGTGCGTCCGTGAGGGCGAAAACCTTTCATATTAATATCAATTTCATGATTTTTCGTATGATTAAAAAATGCTGCTAAAATAACACCGACAATCTGTCCGGTAATGGTGGCAAGTGCAGCTCCGGCAACTTCCAGTCGTGGAAATCCGAACAGACCGAAGATCATAATCGGATCAAGAATAATATTGATGATCGCTCCGGTTCCCTGTGTGATCATGTTGTAAATTGTTTTTCCGGTAGACTGCAGAAGACGTTCGAAGGTAATCTGCATGAAAATTCCGAAAGAACAGATTGTGATAATGCTTAAATATTCTGTACCGTAAGCAACGATCTCAGGATTCTTTGTCTGGACAGAAAAGAAAAAATGAGAACCGATGCCGCCGATAATTGCAAATATGATAAAACTTAAAACAGCAAGGAAAATACCATTTTTTGCAGCACGATTGGCACCTTTATAATCTTTTTCACCAAGATTACGGGACAAAAGTGCGTTGATACCAACGCCGGTTCCAGACGCGACAGCGATCATCAGCGTCTGGATCGGGAAAGCGAGTGATACGGCAGTCAGTGCGTCTTCACTTAGTTTGGCTACGAACATGCTGTCTACAATATTATACAATGCCTGGACGAGCATGGATAACATCATCGGCAGTGACATTGAGATAAGCAATTTTGGAACCGGCATGGTTCCCATTTTATTTTCATGGACAGGTGTTGTTTTTTGTTTTGTTTGTACCATAAAAATCCTCCTTTAGAATAAAAACATGTAAATGCACACGTAAATTTAATTATAGCATTTGCAGATGGAATTAACAATACATAATATGATAACATACTTTTTCTTTGTCTCTGATATGAGCATAAAAGTGGAGCGTAAGTTTGTATGATATGTGAATACGGGACAGAATTGCGGGAGTATGAAGTACAGTACATTCGTATGGCATCTTTTGATTCGGACATCATAGTAGAAAACAGCACGATACAACATAATACGAAGTAATACATACAGGGTATTGCAGTGGGAACATAGGTTGTCAAGCATTAAATCTGCCGCATAGGATTTTGGGCAGATACATATATTTTTACAAAGTGCAAATCAAATGGTATGGAAGAACATGAAGAAAAGAGAGAAGAAAGAAATCAAAGTGATGTGTGCTTTGTTGTATATGATGGGACTTTGTCTGGCACTTGGAATTTCTCTGCGTCCGGTGGCGAAAGAAGCACATCCGGAAGACAGACTCATACAAAACAGTGATAAATCTGTTCCGGCAGACGGGAAGATGCAGGCCGGCAAAAAATCAGTTTCGGTAGATGGAAAGTTACAGTTGGAAGATGGACAGCAGATGAGTGATTATGTAAGAAAAGATAACGAAGCGAAGAAAGTGGCAATTACATTTGACGATGGACCAAGTGGAAAATACACAAAAAAACTGCTGGATGGTCTGAAAAAGAGGAAAGTTAAGGCAACATTTTTCCTGATTGGGGAAAATGTGAAGCGCTATCCGGAAATTGTAAAGCGGATGAAAAAAGAAGGACATCTGATCGGGAATCATACCTATCATCATGTCGAGCTGACATCACTGCCGGAAGATAAGGCAAGGCAGGAAGTAGAGCAGACAGATCAGACGA
The DNA here is from genome assembly GCF_014287705.1 of Dorea hominis. Classification (NCBI taxonomy): domain Bacteria; kingdom Bacillati; phylum Bacillota; class Clostridia; order Lachnospirales; family Lachnospiraceae; genus Dorea; species Dorea hominis. Next base: position 77,062 of record NZ_JACOOY010000002.1, read on the forward strand.
TCAGTAAGATCACAGGTGAACATGTGGCTTATATGCGACCACCGTTTGGGGCATGGAAGAAAGAGATGGAGACGGAACTGGAAGTGATGCCGGTGCTATGGACAGTAGATCCACTCGACTGGACGACGAAAAATGTGGATGAAATTGTGCGGAAAGTAGTGACGCAGACAAAGGAAAATGATATTATCTTATTGCATGACTGCTATGATTCCTCTGTGAAAGCTGCATTTCGGATTATTGATCAGCTCAGGGACAGAGGATTTGCTTTTGTAACGGCAGAAGAACTGATTATTGATTAATCAACGGAAAAGCTTTTAACTGTATAGAAAGCAGAAAGTACAAAAAGTTAATCCGTACAGGAAGTAGAAAGTATAAATAGGAAATGTTAATCTGTACAGGATGTATAGATAGAAACATAAGATAGAGAGGCGATAAAGAATGGACTTATTTGATTATGTCAGAGAGAAAAATATGGATAAGGAAGCACCGCTCGCATCCAGACTCAGACCAACGACGTTGGAAGAAGTTGTCGGGCAGGAGCATATTATAGGAAAAGACAAACTTCTATACCGGGCGATCAAGGCGGATAAATTAAGTTCCGTCATTTTTTATGGACCGCCGGGAACCGGTAAGACAACACTGGCAAAAGTCATTGCCAATACGACAAGTGCAGAATTTACGCAGATCAATGCAACCGTTGCTGGTAAGAAAGATATGGAAACAGTGGTGCAGAAGGCAAAAGAACTGCTGGGAATGTATCAGAAGAAGACGATCCTTTTCGTAGATGAGATCCACCGTTTTAATAAGGGGCAGCAGGATTATTTGCTCCCGTTTGTGGAAGACGGTACGATCATCCTGGTCGGTGCGACAACGGAGAATCCATACTTTGAAGTAAATGGTGCGCTGATCTCCCGCTCCAGTATTTTCGAACTGAAACCGCTGAAAAAAGAAGACATTAAGAAATTATTGCAGAGAGCAGTCTATGATGTGGAAAAAGGAATGGGCAGCTACCGCGCAGAGATTGATGAAGATGCGCTGGATTTCCTTGCTGATATAGCCGGAGGGGATGCAAGAAGTGCACTTAATGCGATAGAACTTGGTATTCTGACCACCGAACGAAGTGAAGAAGACGGGAAAATACACATTACACTGGATGTGGCATCCGAGTGTATCCAGAAACGAGTCGTGCAATATGATAAGACGGGAGATAATCATTATGATACAATCTCGGCGTTCATTAAGAGTATGAGAGGATCTGATCCAGATGCGGCAGTCTATTATCTGGCGAAGATGTTATATGCCGGAGAGGACATCAAATTTATCGCAAGACGAATTATGATCTGCGCATCAGAAGATGTCGGAAATGCAGATCCGATGGCTCTGACCGTAGCCGTGTCTGCCGCACAGGCAGTAGAACGGATCGGTATGCCGGAAGCACAGATTATTTTATCACAGGCGGTTTTATATGTAGCTACTGCTCCAAAGAGCAATTCCGCATGCAATGCGGTATTTGCAGCAATGGATAATGTGAAACAGAAGAAGACAACAGTTCCTTCTTATTTACAGGATGCGCATTACAAGGGCTCTGTAAATTTAGGACATGGCGTTGGTTACAAATATGCACACGATTATCCGAAACATTATGTGAAACAGCAGTATCTGCCGGATGAGATTAAAGATGAGAAATTTTATGTGCCAAGTGATAATGGACATGAAAAAGACATACAGGCGTGGATGAAATATATTCGCGAATAAATTTGGGACGGGGATTTTCCAGAAAATCCCCGTCCCAAATTAAAATCCCCCTGTCCCTTTTTAATTATTTCCGTAAAGAACCGTCAATATTTACAGTGACAACCTGCCAGGGAATGAATTTCCCGCTTGCTTTTAAAGCTTCTTTTACGGCATACTCCAGACCGCCGCAACAAGGCACTTCCATGCGGACAATGGTAACGCTCTTGATGTCGTTTCCGGCAATGATCGAGGTCAGTTTTTCAGTGTAATCGACAGCATCCAGCTTCGGACATCCGATGAGAGTAATGCGGTTGCGGATGAAACGGTTGTGGAAATCAGCGTAAGCGTATGCAGTGCAGTCGGCTGCGATCAGCAGGTTTGCACCGTCAAAATAAGGAGCATTGATCGGAGCAAGCTTGATCTGTACAGGCCACTGGCTGAGCTGGCTTACCGGAGCCGTTCCATTATCAGCAGAGGTAGCTGATTCTTCATTACGGTGCATGATGGAGCGGATGCGCTGTCCCGGACAGCCTGTGAAAGCAGGTGTTTTCTCTTCGTGAGAAGATTTTCCGGCAGGAGTGTCATGTTTATGTGCTTCTTTTGCATCCAAGTGTCTTTTAAGCGCGTCGCCGCCTTTTTTCTTCAAATGTTCTTTCACAGCATCATCGTCGTATGCTGCCGCTTCTCTTTCTATAAAATGGATGGCATCGGTTGGACAGGCAGGAAGGCAATCGCCCAGTCCGTCACAATAATCGTCACGAATCAGCCGTGCTTTCCCATCGATCATCTGGATTGCACCTTCATGGCATGCGTTTGCACAGGCACCGCATCCGTTACATTTTTCTTCGTCTATTTGAATAATTTTTCTGATCATGTGAAATTCTCCTTTTCATATAATAAAAATTAAATGGTTTACTTGTTTTGTCTTGCTTAGTCTACTACAATAAAAATAAAAAAGATGTTGTATTTCCAACAAAAGGAGATTTTTTATGAAAATAAATGAAATTCCATTATTTGGAGGAATCCGGGAGGAAAATCTGACAGAAATGTTAAAATGTCTGGATGGAAGAGAAAAAAGTTACAGAAAAGGAGAGATGATCCTTACGGAAGAAGAATCATCTGCAGGTGCGGGATTAGTATTGGAAGGGATGGTGCAGGTTGCCGAAGAGGATGTGTTTGGCAACCGTAATATTCTGGAGCATGTAAAAACGGGACAGTTATACGGGGCTGCATTTTCCTGTGCGGGAATTAAGAAGAGTCCGGTCAGTGTAATGGCGGTGACAGATTGCAGAATACTTCTTATTAATATGAATAAAGTGATCGAGACATGTCCGATGTCGTGTACATTTCACCAGCGGCTCATCAGCAACCTTGTCCGGATCATGGCAATAAAAAATGTTGCATTGAATGAAAAAATCAGCCATCTTTCCAGACGGAGTACAAAAGAAAAACTGTTATCGTATCTTTCAGATTGTGCAAAGAAGGCACAGAGTATGCATTTTACGATTCCTTTCGACAGACAGGAACTTGCCGATTATCTCTGCGTGGAGAGAAGTGCCATGTCTGCGGAACTTGGTAAATTAAAAAAAACAGGCATACTGGACTGCCGGAAGAATGAATTCTGGTTAAAAGAAATGTGACCGGAAGACACTATGATTTCAGAGGGAGTATTTTATACTGAAAACAGAACAAATTGGAGGATTGTCGCATGAAGGAACGAAAAGACAAGAAAATGCAGCATATTTTGGAATCACTGTTTTTAGATACAGCGCTTCCGTTTCGTGTAAGGCTGTTTAATATACTGGCGATCGTGGGAGTACTGATCAGTGTGATGAATGGTATTTTTTCTTATATGAACAGTGGAAATCCGGTGTTGTTATTTACCAATGGGGTGACAGCGGTCTTATCTTTTTCACTTTTATATTATGCATATAAAAGCCGAAATTATCAGTTCTGTTATTTTATAACAATTATAGCGATCTTCATGATCCTGTTTCCAATTCTGTTTTTTAAAGGCGGCGGTTATAAAAGTGGCATGCCATGTTTTTATGTCTTTGGAATTATATTTACTGTATTTATGCTGGAGCGTTTGCAGATGATCTGCTGTGTATTGATTGAACTGATAATCTATATTGCAACAATAGGAATTGCCTATGCATACCCGCAGACGGTTATCTGGTTTCTGTCGGAGAAAGAGATCGTTATTGATACCATCGTAGGCGTTGCAGTATCGAGTCTTGCTATCGGTACAGTTACTTACCTGCATTTCCGTCTGTATAACAGGCAGCAGATCTATCTGACAGAAGCGAGAGAAGAAGCTATGAAAGCAAATCAGGCGAAAAGTGTTTTCCTTGCAAATATGAGTCATGAAATACGGACACCGATCAATGTGATGCTTGGAATGAATGAAATGATACTCAGGGAATGTGATTCGGAGGATATCAGGCAATACGCACAGGGAATTGAAAAATCCGGAAATTATCTGTTATCATTGATCAATAACGTGCTGGATATTTCCAAAATTGAATCCGGAAAAGTAAAGATTACAAAAGAACCATTTTCTATTTCGGCACTTGTACAGGAAATCTGGCTGTTAGGATCCGGACAGGCGGAAAATAAAAATCTGGAGTTTCAGGTGAGAATAGATGAAACACTGCCGGAATATATAAACGGGGATGCTTTACATATGAAACAGATTATGCTGAATCTGATCAGTAATGCTGTGAAATACACGGAGAACGGTTCTATCGTATTCCAGGTGGAAAGATGTGGCGAAAAGATCCGTTTTTCTGTGAAAGATACCGGATATGGCATAGAGAAAGAAGCAATGAATACGTTATTTGATGCATTTACCAGAGTGGATGTGAAAAAATACAGAAATATTGAAGGAAGCGGTCTGGGGCTGGCAATTGTCAGAGAACTCTGCCGGGAGATGGATGGAAAGGTTGAAGTACAAAGTGAAGTCAGGACAGGGAGCAGATTTACGGTAACATTTCCTCTGGAAGAGGCAGGAAAACAAAAATCCGGAGAATGGCATCCAAGGAAAGAAATAGAAGAAAAGCATGCGGGCACTTTTGTTGCACCGGATGCAAAGGTTCTTATTGTGGATGACAGGGAAGAGAACCTGCGAGTGATCTGTTCACTGTTAAAACATACCAAGATCCGCACAGATACAGCAGTGAGTGGCTCGGAATGTATCGAGAAAGTCAGAAAAGGAAATTATCATATGATATTTCTTGATTATATGATGCCGGAAATGGATGGGCTGGAAACATTTCGGCGTATGAAGGAGATGGAAATCCGTGTTCCGGTGATCGCACTGACGGCAGATGTTACAAGTGGAATCCAGCAGATATTTGAAAAAGAAGGATTTGCCGCTTATTTATCAAAACCGATTCGCTGGGAGAGAATGGAAGAGCTGCTTCTGGCTTATCTGCCGGATATACTGGTTACAAAAAGCAGCCGAAAAGAATGGAAAATATCAGGAAAAGATTACAACCGGCTGAAAGCACAGCTGCAAGTCTGTGAGATCCAGATGGAAAAAGGACTACATTTACTGGATGGAAATATATATCAATATGCAAAATTGATAGAATTTTTTACAGATTATTATGAACCGAATCGCAGGCAGATGGAGAAAATGGAAAAAGCACTGAAATATGCAGATACAGAAAAGAAAAGGACTGAGATCCTGATGGCACTGACCGGTGAAATGCATACATTGAAAAGCAATGCAAAAGCAATTGGCGCAGGAGAACTCTCAGAGCTGGCACAGGCGATGGAAGTGCATGGCAAAGAAATGGATGCGGATTATTTCAAATATGCAATGCCGCTTCTTTATCTGGAATGGGAGAGAACGGTAAAAGGAGCCAGACAGTTCCGGAAAGAAATAGTGCAGCTCATACCGCAGAGAGAAAACGAAGAAGCAGAAAGTACCATAGCAGATATAAATCTGAAAGAAACCTATGAAAAAGCATTACGGGAAGCATTGATGCGTTATCAGGGGAAGGAAGCTTCCACCTGGAATCAAAAGCTGCTGGACACAGAAAATGATCCGGAGAGAAGAAAGCTGTTGGAACAGATCGGACAGAAAATCCGCGAGCTGGATTTTGAAGAAGCAGAGAGTATTTTCAGAAAGTGGAAGGAGGAACACTGATGGAGAAAAAACATGTATTGGTCGTGGATGACGATCTGATTTTATTAAAGACAGCAGAAGAGATTCTGTCAGAATTTTACAGTGTCAGTGTAGCCAAAGCCGGGAGCCAGGCGATTGCACTTCTGGAAAAAGGCGTGATCCCGGATCTGATCCTTCTGGATATTGCTATGCCTGGAATGGATGGATATGAGACACTAAATGAGATGAAGAAGATTCCGGCGGCAGGCAGTGTGCCGATTATTTTCCTGACCGGATTTTCCGATGCAGATTATGAAGTGCGCGGATTAAAATCCGGCGCGGTAGATTATATTGTGAAACCATTTGTGAAAGAAGTACTGCTTGCAAGAGTGGAACGCCATTTACAATATGAAGAAGGACGGGCCAGAGAAGAACGAACGGAAGAAATAAAGGAGAATGAAACGTATAAAAAGATGCAGGAAGTGTTAAGCCCAATCGAGTGGAAGATTGCGCAGGCAATTGCAAAAGGGATGGACAACCGGGAGATTGCGGCGGAATATCATTATTCTTATGGTTATGTGAAAAATGTAATTACCCGTATATTTTCAAAACTTGAGGTGGAGAAAAGAAGAGATCTGCGGAAAATGTTTGAAGGATAGGGGATGTTCGGTTGTGTTTTACATAGAAAAAGGCTATAATAGAGGAAATATATAACCACGCAGGAGGAATGCAAAATGAAAATTTTTGACACAGTAAACAAAGCAGAAGTAGAAGTAAATGGAACAGACGGACTGGTTCAGCTTATGAAAGACGGCCGTCAGGTAGATCTTTATCTGAAAGAGAAGAAATCTGATGAAGACGGATACATGAGCTGGGATGTAGAACACTGGTCAAGTGTAGATGGTAAAAGATTTATCCGCTGCTATTCATTAGAGGGACGTGTATTAAGTGAGTCTACAGGACATAATATCTATGATCTGGCAAATGATTTCAAACCGGAAGAGGCTGCAAAAGTAGAACTGAGCTAGACTGTTTTAAAGCGTTTGAAAAGAATCTAAAAAAATAATAAATACTGTTGACAAACAGAAAAAGGAGTGCTACATTAATAGTCGAAAGATGTTAGCACTCCTTTTTAATGAGTGCTAACAAAGAAAAATCCGAAAGGAGGAGAGCTGATGTTAGAAGAACATGGACTGAGTGATCGTAAGCTTAAGATTTTACATGCGATTATACAGACTTATCTAGAGAGTGGCGAGCCGGTCGGATCGAGAACCATTTCCAAATATACGGATTTGAATTTAAGTTCAGCAACGATCCGTAATGAGATGGCGGATCTGGAAGAACTTGGTTATATCATACAGCCACATACATCGGCAGGTCGTATTCCTTCGGATAAAGGCTACAGATTATATGTAGATATGCTGATGCAGGAGAAGGAGCAGGAACTGAATGATATGCAGGATCAGATGCTTCAGAAAGCAGATAAGATGGATCAGCTTCTGAAACAGGCAGCCAAAGTTTTAGCGAACAATACGAATTACGCAACGATGGTTTCCACTCCGATGAACAATTCCAATAAGATCAAGTTCCTCCAGTTGTCTATGGTGGATGAAGAACAGGTGATCGCGGTAATTGTTCTCGGCGGCAATGTGATAAAGAACAAGCTCATTCATCTGGAAGAACCGCTCAGCAATGAGAACCTGCTGAAGCTGAATATGCTTTTGAATACAACACTCAATGGTATGTCCATTGAGGAGATCAATTTAGGACTGATCGCAAGACTCAAAGAGCAGGCAGGTATTCACAGCGTGGTGATTGGCAACGTACTGGATGCAGTCGCAGATACGATACAGGTCGATGAAGATATGCAGATCTATACAAGTGGTGCGACGAACATTTTCAAATATCCGGAGCTCAGCGATAAGCAGAGCGCTCAGGATATCATCAGTGCATTTGAAGAAAAACAACAGCTTACAGAGCTTGTAACCCAGACACTTTCTCATGAAGAGAATACAGGAATTCAGGTTTATATCGGTGATGAAGCACCGGTACAGAACATGAAGGACTGCAGTGTCGTGACCGCAACCTATGAATTAGGCGAGGGCATGAAGGGAACGATAGGCATTATCGGACCGAAGCGGATGGATTATGAGCATGTTTTAAAATCTATGAAGCGTCTCCAGACAGAACTGGATCAGATGTTTCATAAGAATGAATAAGAAAGGTGGAAGTACCCTTGGAAGATAACAAAGAAAAGAGCCAGGAAGAGATGGTAAAGGAAGCTGTGGAGGAAGCAAAGAAGACAGCTGAAGCCACTAAAGAAGAGGCAGCCGAAGACGAAGCGAAGGAAGCAGAGACAGAGGACAGCAAAGAATCCGATACAGAAGAGAAGAAATCCGGCAAGAAGTTATTTGGCAAGAAGGATAAGAAAGATAAAAAAGACGAGAAGATTGAGGAACTGACTGACAGACTCACTCGTCAGATGGCAGAGTTTGATAACTTCCGCAAACGTACAGAGAAGGAGAAATCCCAAATGTACGAAGTTGGTGCGAAAGATATCATAGAGAAGATTCTTCCGGTTGTAGACAATTTCGAAAGAGGTCTGGATGCAGTGAAGGAAGAAGACAAAGAGGATCCATTTATCCAGGGAATGGAGAAGGTTTACAAACAACTGATGACAACACTGGAAGGAATCGAGGTGAAACCTATCGAAGCGGTAGGTCAGGAATTTGACCCGAATCTTCATAATGCGGTTATGCATGTGGAAGATGAGAATCTCGGTGAGAATATCATTGCCGAAGAATTCCAAAAAGGTTATATGTATCGTGACTCTGTAGTGAGACACAGTATGGTAAAAGTAGCAAATTAGAATTTATTTAGAAATAGAACAGGAGGACAATTATTATGGGTAAAATCATTGGTATTGACTTAGGTACAACAAACAGCTGTGTAGCCGTAATGGAAGGTGGACAGCCAACAGTTATCGCTAACACAGAAGGTGCAAGAACTACACCGTCAGTAGTAGCATTTACAAAAACAGGAGAGCGTCTTGTAGGTGAACCTGCAAAACGTCAGGCAGTTACAAACGCAGAGAGAACAATCTCTTCTATCAAGAGAGAGATGGGATCTGATTATAAAGTAACTGTAGATGAGAAGAAATATTCTCCGCAGGAGATTTCAGCAATGATCCTTCAGAAATTAAAAGCAGATGCAGAAGGATATCTTGGAGAAAAAGTAACAGAAGCTGTTATCACAGTACCTGCTTACTTCAACGATGCTCAGCGTCAGGCTACAAAAGATGCCGGTAAGATCGCAGGACTTGATGTAAAACGTATCATCAACGAGCCTACGGCAGCAGCACTTGCTTACGGACTTGACAATGAGAATGAACAGAAGATTATGGTATATGACCTTGGTGGTGGTACATTCGATGTATCCGTAATCGAGATTGGTGATGGTGTTATCGAGGTATTATCTACAGCAGGTAACAACAGACTTGGTGGAGATGACTTTGACCAGAAGATTACAGATTACATGATCGCCGAATTCAAGAAACAGGAAGGTGTAGACTTATCTACAGATAAGATGGCACTGCAGAGATTAAAAGAAGCAGCTGAGAAAGCGAAGAAAGAACTTTCTTCTGCAACAACCACAAATATCAACCTGCCATTCATTACAGCTACAGCAGAGGGACCGAAACATTTTGATATGAACCTCACAAGAGCTAAATTTGATGAACTGACACACGACCTTGTGATGAAGACATCTGAGCCGGTTCAGAGAGCATTATCTGATGCTGGTATCACAGCTTCTGAGCTTGGTCAGGTACTGCTGGTTGGTGGATCTACACGTATCCCGGCTGTACAGGAAGAAGTAAAACGTCTGACAGGTAAAGAGCCTAGCAAATCTCTGAACCCAGATGAGTGTGTAGCACTTGGTGCTTCTGTTCAGGGTGGTAAACTTGCAGGAGATACAGGCGCAGGCGACATCCTTCTTCTGGATGTAACTCCACTGTCACTGTCTATCGAGACAATGGGTGGTGTAGCTACAAGACTGATCGAGAGAAATACAACAATCCCGACAAAGAAGAGCCAGATCTTCTCTACAGCAGCAGATAACCAGACAGCCGTTGATATCAACGTTGTACAGGGTGAGAGACAGTTTGCTAAAGACAACAAGTCCCTCGGACAGTTCAGACTGGATGGAATCGCACCGGCTCCGCGTGGAGTACCGCAGATCGAAGTTACATTCGATATCGATGCAAATGGTATCGTAAATGTATCTGCAAAAGATCTTGGAACAGGAAAAGAGCAGCATATCACAATCACAGCAGGATCTAACATGTCTGATGAAGATATTGATAAAGCTGTAAAAGAAGCTGCTGCATTTGAAGCACAGGATAAGAAACGTAAAGAAGGAATCGATACAAAGAACGAAGCAGATGCATTCGTATTCCAGACAGAGAAAGCATTGTCTGAAGCTGGAGACAAACTGGATGCAGCTGACAAAGCAGCAGTAGAAGCTGACTGCAAAGCACTGAAAGATCTGCTTGAGAAGGCAAATACAGAAGAGATGACAGATGCTCAGATCGCTGAGATTAAAGCAGCAAAAGAAAAACTGACAGAGAGTGCTCAGAAACTCTTCACAAAGATGTATGAGCAGGCAGGAGCTGCAGCTGGCGCACAGGGAGCTGATCCGAACATGGGAACAGGTGCACAGGGAGCAGGTCCGGCACCGGAAGGATTCCAGGGAGACGACGTAGTAGACGGAGATTATAAAGAAGTATAAGACCTGGTAAGATAGGTTGTTCTGTGTGTCCGGTGTAAGCCGGGCACACAGAACTTCTTTCTGTTTCACAGTATCCGTAAGAAGCTGTCAGTGGCAGGTGCTTACAGGTACAGGAAAGGCAGATTAGATTTACAGTGGAAAGGGATAAGAGATGGCAGAATCAAAGAGAGATTATTATGAAGTGCTTGGCGTAAGCAGAGATGCAGATGAAGCCACAATTAAAAAAGCATACAGAAAAGTCGCTAAAAAATACCATCCTGATATGAATCCTGGTGATGCAGAGGCGGAAAAGAAATTCAAAGAAGCATCGGAAGCCTATGCGGTACTGAGCGATGCAGACAAACGTCGCCAGTACGACCAGTACGGTCATGCAGCCTTTGAAGGTGGCGCAGGCGGAGCCGGTGGATTCGGCGGATTTGATTTTAACGGCGCAGATTTCAGTGACATTTTCGGAGATATGTTTGGTGATCTGTTTGGAGGCGGCCGAAGAGGCGGTCGTGCCAGTCAGGGACCTATGAAAGGTGCAAACATCCGCAAGAGTGTCAGAATTACATTTGAAGAAGCAGTGTTTGGCTGTGAAAAAGAGTTGGATGTTGTATTAAAAGATTCATGTCCGAAATGTAATGGAACAGGTGCAAAACCGGGAACATCCCCGGAGACATGTTCAAAATGTGGAGGAAAAGGTCAGGTTGTTTATACGCAGCAGTCCTTCTTCGGAACAGTACAGAATGTACAGACCTGTCCGGACTGTCACGGAACCGGTAAAATCATCCGTGAGAAGTGTTCAGGCTGCGGTGGAACCGGTTATGTTTCCAACAGAAAGAAAATATCTGTATCCATTCCGGCAGGTATTGACAATGGACAGAGTGTAAGAATCCGTGAAAAAGGAGAACCGGGCGTGAACGGCGGACCAAGAGGAGATCTTCTGGTAGAAGTGGTTGTATCCAGACATCCGATCTTCCAGCGGCAGGATATGCATATTTTTTCTACGGTACCGATTTCATTCGCACAGGCAGCACTTGGTGCAGATGTGAAGATCAAGACCGTAGACGGAGATGTGATCTACACTGTAAAACCGGGAACCAAGACCGGTACAAAAGTACGTCTCAAAGGCAAGGGAGTTCCTTCTATCCGAAGTGCAAGCATCCGTGGCGATCATTATGTAACACTGGTGATCCAGACACCGGAACATTTAAGTGCAGAAGCGAAAGAAGCACTCCGCAAGTTCGATGAGCTTTCCGGCAATACTTTGCATACACCGGAATCATCCGAACCAAAGGATTCTGCAAAAGGTGGAAAGAAGAAAAAAGGCTTTATGGATAAAGTGAAAGAAGCTTTTGAGGATTAGAAGAGATTTATTAGCCATAGATGAATAATGAACAGAAAGAGAATGTGAATCGGATATAGAGATATATCGATGCATATTCTCTTTCTGTTTTTTTTAAATTGCTTATTTCTTAACAGGGAATGATTCGGCATGTAAGCGGTGGACGGAACAAGACTTATCCGTTATAATAAAAGATACGGATTTGGAAACGGAAAGGAGAAAAATCATGCATAGTTTTGAACAATATATGCCAACGAAGATTGTGTTTGGCAAAGAGGCAGAGCTGAAAGCAGGAACACTTGCAAAGGAATGGCAGGCAAAGAAAGTTCTGCTTGTTTATGGTGGTGGAAGTGTCGTTCGAAGTGGGCTGCTCGGACGGGTTGAAGCGGTTTTAAAAGCAGAAGGAATCGAAGTGGAAGAACTTGGAGGCGTGAAGCCGAATCCAAGAATGTCCCTTGCAAAAGAAGGCGTGAAAAAGGCAATCAATTCTGGCGCTGATCTGGTTATGGCAGTTGGTGGAGGAAGCTGTATTGATACTGCTAAAGCAATTGCAATCGCAGCAGCAAAACCGGGAACAGATCTGGAAGAATTCTGGAGTGGTAAAGTTCCAATTGAGAAGGCACTTCCGGTTGGAGTTGTACTTACGATTGCGGCAGCAGGAAGTGAGATGAGTGATTCTGCTGTATTGACAAATGAGGAGACCGGAAAGAAAGCAGGTGCACACAGTGATCTTGTGCGTCCGAAGTTTGCAATGATGAATCCGGAACTGATGTATACGTTGCCGAAGTATCAGCTTACATGTGGAATTGTAGATATTATGATGCATACAATGGAGCGTTATTTCACACCGGTAGATGGTAATGAACTGACAGATGAGATTGCAGAAGGTGTTCTCCGCACAGTGATTCGCAATGGATTAAAAGCATATGAAGATCAGCAGAATTATGATGCATTAAGTGAAATCATGTGGTGCGGAAGCATTTCGCATAATAATATGACAGGACTTGGAAGACCAAAAGATTTTGCATGTCACAAGCTGGGGCATGAGATCGGTGGCATGTTTGATGAAGCACACGGAGCAACACTTTCCGCAGTATGGGGAAGCTGGGCACGGTATGTTTACCAGATTGACATCCCAAGATTTGCACATTTCGGAAGAAAAGTCTGGGGGATTGAAGAAGTGGATGATATAAAGGCTGCACTGGCAGCGATTGAAGAGACAGAGAAGTTCTTTGAACGAATCGAGATGCCAGTATGTATTGGACAGATGAAGACCGGCGTACTGGAAGATGATGTTCTTATGCAGATGGCAGATAGTGCGACAAAAGGAGATACTGTAGAACTTGGAAGCTTTAAGAAACTGAAGAAGCAGGATATGTACGAAATCTACAAAGCAGCAAATCATGAATAAGACGAAGAACTTAAATATCGACTGGAAACTTTTTTATAAGAGCGTATTTGCACTGGTAATCCCGATGGCATTACAGAATCTGATTAATGTCGGTGTGACGGCAACGGATGTGATTATGCTTGGAAAAGTCGGAGAAAAGGTACTGTCAGGAGCATCACTTGCCGGACAGGTGCAGTTTATTATGACACTGATTTTCTATGGTACGACATCCGGAGCAACGGTGCTGACCGCACAGTATTGGGGAAAGAAAGACACAAGAACGATAGAAAAAATACTTGGTATCGGGCTTCGTACCGGACTGACAACGGCGGTTGTATTTGCAGTGGCGGCACTTGGCATACCGGGGCTGCTGATGCGGATCTATACTTCTGATCCTGTTGTCATAGCAGAAGGTGTGAAATATTTAAGAATCGTGGCACTTTCTTACATATTTATGGCAGTAACACAGGTATATCTGAATATTATCCGCAGTATGGAGAAGGTTGTCATAGCAACATTTATCTATGCAGTGTCGCTGGGTCTGAATATTATTATCAATGCTGTGTTGATCTTTGGGATGTTTGGATTTCCGAAACTAGGCATTGCGGGTGCGGCGATCGGAACATTGTGTGCAAGAGGTGCCGAGACGATTATGGTACTGTTCTATGCATTCTTGAAAAATAAAATCGTACGGATCCGGTTGCAGGATATGCTGCACATTGATCCTGTTTTATGGAAAGACTTTCTTGTTTATGCACTTCCGGTTGTATTAAACGAATTAATGTGGGGACTTGGAAGCTCTGCGAATACGGCAGTGATCGGTCATCTTGGAAGCGCGGCAGTTGCGGCTAATTCTGTGGCACAGGTGGCAAGACAGCTTGCAACGGTTGTAGCTTTTGGTATTTCAAATGCAGCGGCTATTTATCTAGGCAAGACAATTGGTGAGAAGAAGATGGAACATGCGAAAGCGTATGCAGTCCGCTTTATCTGGTTGAGCCTGTTGCTCGGAGGACTTGGAGGACTTCTGATCCTGCTGGCGGCACCGCTTGCAAGAGCGAATTTGGCACTTACGGCACAGGCGGGAAGTTATTTAAGCTTTATGTTTTTTGTCATGTCGTATTTTACTGTGGCGCAGGCATTTAATACGACAATGGTGATCGGAATTTTCCGGTCAGGAGGAGATACCAAATTCGGAATGATCATGGATGTATCAACGATGTGGGGCTGCTCAATCTTATTGGGAGCGGCAGCAGCATTTATCTTCCATGCCGGTGTTCCGGTTGTTTATATGATATTGATGAGCGATGAATTGATCAAGATACCGATTACGATTAAGCGGTATTTAAGCTATAAGTGGTTGAAAGATGTCACAAGAGAAAGAGAAGAATTGGAAGGAGAAGTAGTATGATAGTTTTAGACAGTGAACAGATTGATAAGCTGATCGACAGAAATGAGATGATGGATCAGATTGAAGAAGCCTATAAGATTTTTAAAGCAGGTGATTATTATATGCCGCCGCGTCCGTGTGTAGAAGATGCGAACAAGACAATGATGTATATGCCATGTTATACGAAGGAAGTTATTGGAACAAAAATTTTAAGTATTTTTCCAGATAACGCAGAACTTGGTTTGCCATCTATCGATGGAATCATGTATCTGAATGATTATAAGACAGGGAAACCGCTGGCAGTAATGGACGGCCAGAGGGTAACTGCATGGAGAACAGGAGCAGTCGGAGGTGTCGGCATCCGGCATTTATCCAGAAAAGACTGTCATACAGTCGGAATCGCAGGAGCCGGTGTACAGGGATTCTATCAGGCGTTGTATGCATGTGCGGCAAGACCGATTGATACGGTTTATGTGTATAATCACAGTGACAGAGATCTGACAGATTATCTGGCAAGACTGGAAAAAGCTATTGATAACCCGGATGTAAAGGTAGTACAATGTAAGACAGTGGAGGAGATGGTTAAAAACAGTGAGATCATTTGTACAACAACACCTTCCACGCAGCCGGTATTACCGGATGACAAGGATTTGTTAGAAGGAAAATGTATCATTGCAATCGGTTCTTACACGCCTGAGATGCGTGAGATTCCGGATGCGATCTGGGATTTGACAAATGAAGTCTACATTGAGCTCCCATATGCATGCGAAGAGAGTGGAGACTTAAGTCAGCCGATAAAAGATGGACGTCTGAAAGAAGAGCAGACAATTTTAATGAGTGATTATCTGGCAGGGAATCCGCAGGAAATTACCGACCCAAAAAAGACCACCTATTTTAAATCCGTAGGTATGGGACTTTTTGATGTGTGTATTGCACAGAAAATATTAGAAAAAGCAAAG
The DNA here is from genome assembly GCF_014287705.1 of Dorea hominis. NCBI lineage: Bacteria > Bacillati > Bacillota > Clostridia > Lachnospirales > Lachnospiraceae > Dorea > Dorea hominis. The sequence goes on from NZ_JACOOY010000002.1 coordinate 92,761, forward strand.
GAGAACTAATTATGAAAGTAGTAGCAACAGAAAAAGCACCAAAAGCATTAGGACCTTATTCACAGGGATATGTTCATGGAGGAATGTTTTACTCTGCAGGTCAGATTCCAATCAATCCGGCTGTAGATGCAGTAGAAGCGGAGACAATCGAAGAGCAGACAGAACAGGTATGCAAGAACCTGGCAGCAGTTCTGGAAGCAGCAGGAACATCTTTTGACAAAGTAGTTAAGACAACATGCTTCCTTGCAGATATGAATGATTTCGCAGCATTTAACGAAGTATATGCAAAATATTTTACATCTAAACCGGCAAGAAGCTGTGTTGCTGTAAAGACACTTCCGAAGAATGTCAAATGCGAAGTAGAACTGATCGCAGCAGTAGAAGAATAAGAAAGAGCTGTTTCACAGAGCAGTGAAATAAAAAGTATCAAGAAAAGAGGACAGTTAGAATGGCAGAAGAACAAAATGGATGTAAGCCGTCAGATTGTGCCGGATGCGCACATGCAGATTCCTGCGGAAGCAAACCGCAGAGTCTTTTGAAACCGGCAAATCCACATTCACATGTGAATAAAGTAATTGCAGTTGTAAGTGGAAAAGGCGGAGTTGGTAAATCTATGGTAACAGCATCCCTTGCGCGTATTATGAGAGAGCAGGGATTTAATGTAGGAATCATGGATGCTGATATTACAGGTCCGTCCATCCCGAAGATGTATGGAATCCACAAACAGGCAATGGGAACAGAAGAAGGTATCATTCCGGAAGAAGCAAAAGACGGAACAAAGATCATGTCTGTTAACTTGCTTTTGCCGAATGAATCTGATCCGGTTATATGGAGAGGTCCGGTCATTGCAAATGTTGTAACACAGTTCTGGACAGATGTTATGTGGGGAGAACTGGATTATCTCTTTGTAGATATGCCACCGGGAACCGGTGACGTTCCGCTTACAGTATTCCAGTCACTGCCGGTTGATGGAATCGTGATTGTAACATCTCCACAGGATCTGGTACAGATGATCGTGAAGAAAGCATACAATATGGCATGTCAGATGGATATTCCGGTGCTTGGAATTGTAGAAAATTACAGTTATCTTGTCTGTCCGGACTGCGGAAAGAAGATTTCTGTATTTGGTGAGAGCCATGTAGATGAGACGGCAAAAGAACTGGATATTCCGGTAATTGGAAAGATGCCGATCGATGCAGGACTGGCAGAAGCAGTGGAAGAAGAGCGTTTCTACGAGATCAGCAATGATTATTTGACCGATGCTGTAAATAAATTGTAAATGTCAAAGAGGAGAACAACCATGGAAGTAATTAAAGAACTGCCGGAGGTTTTTGAAGAATTTGCAGAACAGAGAAAGAACTCTTTCCTTGCAGTAAAACAGTTAAAAGATCAGGGAATACCGGTAGTAGGATCTTATTGTACTTATTTTCCGCAGGAGATTGCAATGGCAATGGGAGCTGCAACAGTCAGTCTTTGTTCTACATCGGATGAGACAATTGCAGAAGCGGAAAAGGATCTTCCAAAGAACTTATGTCCGCTGATCAAATCCAGCTACGGATTTGCGAAGACAGACAAATGTCCGTTTTTTTATTTTTCCGATGTTGTAGTCGGAGAGACAACCTGTGACGGAAAGAAGAAGATGTACGAATTAATGTCCGAGTTTAAGGATACATTCGTAATGGAGCTTCCTAATTCGCAGAGTGAAAATTCTTTAAAACTCTGGAAGAAAGAGATCATCCGTTTCAAAGAATATCTGGAGAAAAAGTTTGATGTAGAGATTACAGAAGAACAGATCAGAGAAGCAGTTAAAGTAAATAATGAAGCGAGAAGATCTTTGAAGAAGCTTTATGAGGTTATGCGCCATGATCCGGCGCCGATTTCTGGCTATGATTTATTCAAAGTTTTATACGGAAGTACATTTAAATTTGATCGCAAACAGATTCCTGATGAGGTAAATGCACTTGTAGATAAGATTGAGAAAGAGTATGCCGAAGGTAAAATGCAGGAGAAGAAACCGCGAATTCTGATCACAGGATGTCCGATCGGAGGAGCAACGGAGAAGGTCATCCGTGCAGTGGAAGATAACGGCGGAATCGTTGTTACATATGAGAACTGTTCCGGTGCAAAATCCATTGACAAGCTGGTAGACGAGAACAATCCGGATGTGTATGATGCAATTGCAAGAAGATATCTGAATATCGGATGTTCGGTTATGACTCCGAACCCGAACCGTTTTGAGCTGTTAGGCAGACTGATCGACGAATATCAGGTGGACGGTGTTGTAGAGATGACTTTGCAGGCATGTCATACATACAATGTCGAGACATTATCTGTACGCAAATTTGTAAATGAAGAGAAGCATATTCCGTATATCAATGTTGAGACAGATTATTCGCAAGCAGATATTGGACAGCTTAATACAAGAATTACTGCATTTATTGAGATGCTGTAAGATAGAAATATCGGAAGAGAGCCTCTGGGTTTTGAACATCAAAATCCGGGGGCAATTTTAATCATCATAAGTAGAGTAGTGTTATGGAGTAAGAGATGGATAAGAACATGGAAGTGGCAGAGGAACAGGTGCATATCTCTGTCCGGAATCTGGTAGAATTTATTTTAAGAAGCGGAGATATTGATAACCGGGTGGCGGGAACGGACAAAGATGCCATGCTTCTTGGTGGCAAGATGCACCGGAAGATCCAGAGAAGAATGGGGGCAGATTACCATGCAGAAGTTCCACTTAAGATTGAGATTCCGTGTAATGGATTCACGCTGGTAATAGATGGACGTGCGGATGGAATTATCGAGAATGCATCCGGTATAGTGATTGATGAAATCAAAGGAGTTATGCGGGATCTGGAGCAGATTGAGGAACCGGTTTCTGTTCATCTGGCGCAGGCAAAGTGTTATGCATACATTTATGCCACACAGAAGAATCTGGATGAGATCGGAGTGCAGATGACTTATTGCAATCTGGAGACAGAAGATATCCGGCGCTTTCAGAGTGTATATGCGTATGAAGATCTGAAAAGATGGTTTCTGGATGTAGCCGGGCAATATGAAAAATGGGCAAGATACCAGGTGCGATGGAAGCAAAAGAGAAACACTTCTATTAAGGGAATTGAATTTCCATTTGCTTACCGGGAAGGACAGAAGAACCTTGCGGCATCGGTTTACCGGACGATCGCAAGGAAGAAGAAACTCTTCATTCAGGCGCCGACAGGAGTCGGCAAGACAATGGCAACGGTGTTTCCGGCGGTGAAGGCAGTTGGAGAAGGACTGGGAGAGAAGATTTTCTATCTGACAGCAAAGACGATCACAAGAACGGTTGCATGGCAGGCATTTGATACGTTAAAGGAGCAGGCATTGCGGATGAAAGTGCTGGTGCTTACAGCGAAGGAGAAGACCTGTTTTTGTGAAGAGACTGTGTGCAATCCGGATGCATGTCCATACGCCAAAGGACATTTTGACCGGGTAAATGATGCAGTATATGAACTTCTGACAACTTCCGATGAGATGAGCAGAGAGATTCTGGAAGAGCAGGCGAAAAAATGGAATGTCTGTCCTTATGAGATGAGTCTGGATGTATCAAACTGGGTGGATGCGATTATCTGTGACTATAATTATGCATTTGATCCGAATGCATATCTGCGCCGCTTTTTTGGAGAAGGCAATTCGGGAGAGTATCTGTTTCTGATCGATGAAGCACATAATCTGGTGGAGCGTGCAAGGACAATGTACAGCGCAGATCTATACAAAGAAGATGTTCTGGCAGTGAAGAAGAAAGTGAAGAATACCGCACCGAAGCTTGCAAAGAAGCTGGAAGAATGCAATAAGCAGTTCCTTGCATTAAAACGGGAATGTGAAGACTGCCAGATCCTGAACAGTGTGTCACACGTTTATCTGAAGTTACTGAACCTGGTGACAGAGATGGATCATTTTCTGGAAGACTGCAAAGATGAAACATTAAAGGAAGAAGTATTGGAGTTTTATTTTAAAGTACGGATGTTTCTCTATATTCATGACCGGCTGGATGAGAATTACCTGATCTATTCGGAGATAACGGATGATGGGAGATTCCGAATCCATCTCTTCTGTGTGAATCCGGCAGCAAATCTTAAAGAATATCTGGATAAGGGGAATAGTACGATTTTTTTCTCAGCTACACTGCTTCCCATCCAGTACTATAAGAAACTCTTAAGTACAGGGAAAGAAGACTATGCAGTCTATGCAGAATCACCGTTTGATACGAAGAACCGGCTGCTTTTGATAGGAAATGATGTAAGTACCAAATACACAAAGCGTGGAGAAGACATGTACGAGCGCTACGCAAGATATATCCGGCAGACCGCTCTGGCGAAGCGTGGCAATTATATTGCATTTTTCCCTTCGTATCGTTTTATGGAAAATGTCTGTGATGCGTTTATGAAATTACCGGGAGAGCAGATACCGGCAGTTATGCAGGCGCCGTATATGTCAGAAGAAGAACGGGAGATTTTTCTGGAAAATTTTGAAGAAAATACAGAAGAAGGTCTGGTTGGTTTCTGCGTGATGGGTGGAATTTTCTCGGAAGGAATTGACCTGACAGCGGACCGCCTGATCGGTGTGCTGATTGCTGGACCGGGAATTCCACAGGTGTGCAGAGAGCGGGAACTTTTAAGAGCTTATTTTGACGGGCAGGGAATTTCAGGATATGACTATGCGTATCTCTATCCTGGGATGAATAAAGTCCTGCAGTCTGCGGGACGTGTGATCCGGACAGAGGAAGATGAAGGACTCATCCTGCTGTTAGATGATCGCTTTCTGGATTACAGATACAGAAAAGTCTTCCCACGTGAATGGAAAGACTTTCAAATCTGCAATCTGAACAGTGCCGCAGAAAATGTGAAAAATTTTTGGTCTGCGAGAGAAGCTTCGAAAACTTCCGGGATAAATCCTGAAATTATGAGAGAATCGTAAATTACGATAATTCTTTAAGTACCGGTAAATTTTTAAGTTCCGGGAATGGAATAACCGGTGGCTGTTCGGTGAGGTGTTCGCCTATGTGCTTCTCCATCCAGACCATGTTGTACCAGCGGCCAAATTTATAACCGCATTTTTCAAATTCACCGACAAAACGGTAACCTAGATGTTCATGGAAATTGATGCTGTTGCGGGTTAAGTATTCGTCATCAATCTTCGGGCAGGCAATGCATGCATTCAGATTCAGAAAGCCCTGCTTTTTCAGAATGCTTTCCAGAACGGCATATAATTTCTTGCCCAGTCCCATCTTTCTGGCATCTTTCTTCACATAGATAGAAGTCTCAATTGCCCAGCCATAGGCAGCTCGCGGATGGAAAGCAGAAGCGTATGCATAACCTACGATACTGCCGTTATGAACAGCTTTGATATACGGATATTTTGTCAGCGTATTTCGGATGCGTTCACGAAATTCGTCTACAGAAGGAATCGTATATTCAAAAGTAATTGCGGTTTCCAGAATGTATGGTGCATAAATATCGAGAAGTTCTTTTGCATCATCTTCGGAAGCGGTTTCAATTTTGACGTCAGTTTCTTTGAGGTTTTCGTTCATAGTAGTTTCCATAGTGGCAGTTCTCCCGTTTCAGTTATTTTTCCGCATCGCGCAGAATCTGTTCCTGTACATCCGGGTTGAAATGATTTTCTTTCAACATCTCAATCTCATATTTGTACGGTGCGTAAGATTTCTTCTCCTTGACCTGTGAAGGGATATAAGGCGTCTCCAGTATCTTTGGAACATCGGCAAAATCCGGATGATGCACGATATAGGATAATGCATCAAAACCAATCTCGCCGAAGCCGATATTAGCATGGCGGTCTTTGGCAGCACCGCAGACATTTTTGCTGTCGTTAATATGAAAAACGGCAATACGTTCTTTCCCGATAATATGGTCAAATTTCTGTATTACACCGTCAAAATCATGTGCGATATCATAACCGCTGTCGTGCGTGTGACAGGTATCAAAACATACACTTAATTTTTCATTGTAAGTAACCCCATCGATAATACGTGCGAGCTCTTCAAAATTTCTGCCGATTTCAGATCCTTTTCCAGCCATTGTTTCCAGTGCGATCTGAAGATCCATGTCAGGTGTAAGTACTTCATTTAATCCTTTGATAATCTGTGAAATACCGACATCTGTACCGGCACCGACATGAGCGCCCGGATGCAGGATCAGCACATGGCTTTTGCAGGCCCTCGTCCGTTCGATCTCTGTCCGTAGAAAATTGACAGCCAGTTCAAAAGTTTCCGGCTTTACGGAATTGCCAAGATTAATAATATATGGTGCATGAACAACGATCTGTTCAATGCCCTGTGCATGCATATATTCCCATGCAGCATCAATATTTAATTCGGAAATATCTTTGCGGCGGGTATTCTGTGGTGCACCTGTATAGAACATAAATGTATTCGCTCCGTAGGAGACTGCTTCTTTCGCAGAACCTAAGAGCATTGCCTTGCCGGACATGCCGACATGTGAACCTAGTAACATAATCATACTCCTTTTGTTTTTATTTATATTTGAGGACCATTAAGCCATAAAACTACTCCTGCGCAAGCACATCGTGATTTCAGGCTTTTTGACCCTGGCATTAAATTCTTGATATCGTAACACAAATTGTATTTTTTTACAAGAAGAGAGAGGATTGAGGTTGTTGAGGGGATTGTCTTGTGTTAGAATACATATTATGTTCAGAAGTCTGTCTGGACGTAGATATATTAAAATAGGAAGACTTCTGAAATGGCAAGGAAGAATGAGTAGGAGGAAAAACATGGATAAAATTATTAATCTTGTGGAACAGGAAATTGCCGCAGCCTTTGACAAGGCAGGATATGATCGTGCGCTGGCAAAAGTAACGCTTTCCAACCGTCCGGATCTCTGTGAATATCAGTGTAACGGAGCAATGGCTGGAGCGAAGAAATATAAAAAAGCACCGTTTATGATCGCAGAGGATGTTCTTGCAAATTTAACAGATAAAACATATATTGGAGAGATCGAGGTTGTAAAACCAGGATTTATCAATATTAAGTTAAATGAAGATGCAGTTGCTGCATACTTAAATGATATGAAAAAAGATGAGAATCTTGGACTGGAACAGGCAAAGGAACCAAAGACGATCGTAATCGATTACGGCGGACCGAACGTAGCGAAACCGTTACATGTCGGACATCTTCGTTCTGCAGTTATCGGCGAGAGTGTGAAGCGTATCGCAAGAAAAGCAGGACATAAAGTATTAGGAGATATTCATCTTGGCGACTGGGGATACCAGATGGGACTGATTATCACAGAGCTTCGCAAGAGACAGCCGGATCTGCCATATTTTGATGATGCATTTAAAGGAGAGTATCCGGAAGAAGCACCATTTACCATCGGAGAACTGGAAGAGATTTATCCGACTGCAAGCGGTAAAGCCAAAGAAGATGATGCATACCGTGAAGAAGCATTGCATGCAACATATTTATTACAGAATGGTCATCGCGGATATACAGCAATCTGGAATCATATCATGCATATTTCTGTAGCTGACCTTAAGAAAAATTATGCGAATCTGAATGTAGAATTTGATCTCTGGAAGGGCGAGTCTGATGCACAGGCATACATCCCGGATATGATCGAGCGCCTGAAAAAAGAAGGATATGCCCACATTGATGACGGAGCACTTGTTATTGATGTACAGGAAGAGTCCGATACAAAAGAGATTCCACCATGTATGATCCAGAAATCAGACGGCGCTTCTTTATATGGAACAACGGATCTTGCAACATTAGTACAGAGAACACAGGATTACCATCCGGATCAGGTTGTTTATGTAGTAGATAAACGTCAGGAACTGCACTTTGTACAGGTATTCCGCGCTGCCAAGAAGACAGGGATCGTACCGGAAGAGACAAAACTGTCATTCTTAGGTTTTGGAACGATGAATGGCAAAGACGGTAAACCGTTTAAGACAAGAGAAGGTGGCGTTATGCGTCTGGAGAATCTGATCGCAGAGATCGATGAAGAGATGTATAAGAAAATTACAGATAATCGTACAGTGTCAGAAGAAGAAGCAAAAGAGACAGCGAAGATTGTCGGACTTTCCGCGATCAAATACGGAGACCTGTCCAACCAGGCAGCCAAAGACTATGTATTCGATGTAGACCGTTTCACTTCCTTTGAAGGAAATACAGGACCGTACATTCTGTACACGATCGTGCGAATCAAGTCTATCCTGAACAAGTACAAAGAGCAGGGCGGTAATGTAGAAGATATTACACTTCTTCCGGCAACATCAGACAGTGAGAAAGCACTGATGTTGGAAGTCGCAAAATACAACGAAGTGCTGGAGAATGCATTTGAAGAACTGGCACCGCACAAGATTTGTGCATATATTTACGATCTTTCCAATGCATTTAACCGTTTCTATCACGGAACGAAGATCCTCGCAGAAGAAGACGCAAAGAAGAAAGAAAGCTACATCGCACTGCTGATCCTTACAAAAGAAGTACTGGAAGCATGCATTGACGTATTAGGATTTGAAGCACCGGAGAGAATGTAATTATCTGATATAGCCTCCGGCAGGATTGCAGAGATGCACAGAAGAATATGTCATGCGTTGCATGACGTGTATCTCGCAGCAAGAATGCCGAGGGCATTCTTGAATACACAAGTGAGGAAAAATATGGAGACAGAGAAATTATTTTACGAAGACAGTCATCTGAAGGAGTTTACAGCAAAAGTCATCTCCTGCGAACCATATAAAGAACAGTATAAGGTTGTATTAGATCGCACCGCCTTCTTCCCGGAAGGCGGCGGTCAGTATGCAGACACCGGAATGCTGGATGATGTACGTGTGCTGGATGTACATGAGAAGGAAGGCATCATCTATCATACGACAGAGAAGGCACTGGAAACCGGGAAAACTGTAACCGGTAAGATCAACTGGGAAGAACGTTTTGAGAAGATGCAGCAGCATACCGGAGAACATATCGTATCCGGGCTGGTGCATGAAAGATTCGGTTATAACAATGTCGGATTTCATCTTGGGAGTGATTACTGCACGATGGATTTTGACGGAACACTGACAAAAGAACAATTAAGAGAGATTGAGCTGGCAGCGAACCAGGCAGTCTGGAAGAACATAGACATTGTAGTGACCTATCCGTCCAAAGAAGAGCTGGCAAATATGGATTATCGGAGCAAGATCGAGATTGAAGGACAGGTAAGGATCGTAACGGTTCCGGGGTATGATGTATGTGCCTGCTGTGCTCCGCACGTAAAGAAGACTGGCGAGATCGGGATGCTCAAGCTGGTAAATATGGTAAATTATAAAGGCGGCGAACGTATCACAATGTTATGTGGCGTGCGTGCGCTGAAAGATTACGAAGCAAAAGATGCAAATGGAAAAGAGATCTCCGCACTGCTCTGTGCGAAGGAACTGGAGATTGCAGATGCAGTCCACCATATGAAGGAAGAGCAGACAGCATTAAAAAGCAAAGTGGCAGATCTGTCAGGAAAACTTCTTGCTTACCGTGCAAAAGAGATTCCGGTGGACGTACCGATTGTGACAGTATTTGACGCCGATCTTTCAGGTAATGGACCGCGGGAGCTGATGAATCAGCTTCTGGAAAGAGGAGCGAAGATTGTTGCGGTATTTGCGGGAAATGATGCAGACGGTTATCGTTACGTCATCGGAAGCAGGGAGACGGATGTCCGTCCGATGAGTAAGAACCTTAATGCTTCCTTCCAGGGAAGAGGCGGCGGAAAACCGGAGATGACGCAGGGTTCCCTGAAAGGAAAAGAAGTCGAAATAAGAACATTTATACAGGCTGAAGCAGATGCATAAATTCTACGGCGGCTTTGGAGACTGGTACATGGCTGTTATAAGCCAGTGCCAGTTTTCTTTTTGGAAGTTCCTCTTTCATTTCCAGAAGAAAGAGATCTTCCGGCATTTTGGTCAGGCAGTAATCCGGGATAAATGCAATCCCAAGACCGATGCGGGCAAGGTCGATGAGCAGGTCGTTGCTGCTTAATTCCACTTCCGGAACAAGATCCAGTTGATGCTGCTGGAACAATGCATGCAGATATTCGCTGGTCGTGCTGTTCTTATCCAGCATGAGGATTGGATACTTCAGCAGTTCCTGATAGGACATTTTCCGGCCGCGCAGTTCCTTGAAAGTTTCATCTGCAATAAATACATCCTGAAAGTCATGTATGGTTGTGGACGTGAACATAGAGTCCAGATGACTGTTCGGAAAATTCACTACAATCAGATCGACCTGCCCGCTCCGCAGAAGTTCTACACAGCGGATGGAAGTAGCATTGGTAACTTTGATGTGCGTCCCAGGAAAAGCCTTGTGAAACTGTTCCAGATAAGGAACGAGGAAATACCGGCAGATCGTATCGCTTGCGCCGATGCGGAGCTGACCGATTCCGGAGGAGGCTTCCAATAATTGCGATTCTCCGCGCACGATCAACTGTACGGCAGGCTCAATGTGGCGCAGGAGGATCTCCCCTTCCGGAGTGAGACGGACTTTTTTTGTACTGCGAATAAACAGCGTCTGATTCAGTTTCTTTTCCAGTGTCTTGATGGACTGACTGACTGCAGACTGGGAGATAAAAAGCTTACCGGCAGCTTCGGAGAAGCTTAAGGTAGTCGCTACATAATAAAAAACTTTGTACAACTCAAAATTAATATCTGTTTTGTTATTCATAGATTTTATAAGACCTCCTTATAAATATTGGAATTATTATAAGTGAAAAACAAGTGAATTACAAGAATGGATATGCTAAAATAAGAATAGAGTGTGAAAATACAGATTATTAGAAGAATCAGGTATCAGGCAGGAAGAATCGAAAAAATAAACGGAGAAAACAAGAAATATGAAACGAAATATGATATATACTGTATTAGCGGCAATGTCTATGTTTGCTCTGCTTATCATCATACTGGTGACAAGTATTCAAATTGCCATATACGGTGATTCGGAGTATCATTTTTATCAAAAAGAATATGAGAAATATACGGTCGCGAAAGCACTGGATATGAAAATATCTGATCTGATGGAAGTTACGGAACATATGATGGCATATCTGGATGGAAAGGAAGAAAAACTCTCTGTGGAAGTTCCGGTGGAGGGTAAAATGCAGGATTTCTTCAACAGACAGGACCGGGAACATATGGCAGATGTACAGGTACTCTTTCATAAAGGAAGAATCGTACGGAGATTTGCCACAGCAGTAGCAGCGTTTTTGCTTGCAGTATTATATGTATGTAAGAAATATCTGAAAATAAAAGATCGGCAGACAGCAGGGGTACAGGCAAAACAGTGGCGGTTGCGTACAATCCTTTTTCGAGGATATACGACAGCACTTGGAATCTTTGCGGCAATCGTAGCAGTAATCGCCGCCGCATGTGTCAGAGATTTCTCGGCGACATTTACCTTATTTCACGAATTGATTTTTACAAATAAACTGTGGCTGTTTGATGCGGGGACGGATTATATGATCCGGATGCTGCCGGAAGGGTTCTTCTCGGACATGGCATTTCGGATCCTGCTTACATTTGGCGTGGCTGTGATCATATTGTGGGCTATGCTATTTATATGGAACTGTATGTGCAACCGGAAAAGTTCGTATATGGCTAAGAATAGATAAGTTGTAAAATAAGATATAGCCACACATATTACATAGATTACAAGATAGATTAATAAGATATACTAATAAAAATATTTATGTATATTAATTTTATTAATAAAATAAAATGTGTTACAATGTAACTAATGACTAGTAAAAGAGTACAAATGGAGGAAATTGTATGAGTAGTGTAAGACGAGTTTACGTGGAGAAAAAGCCTGAATTTGCAGTACAGGCAAAGGATCTTAAGCATGAGATCAAGAATTATCTTGGAATCCGTGATATCAAAGAAGTCCGGATTCTGATTCGTTATGACGTGGAGAATATTTCCGATGATACATTTGAAAAAGCATGCAACGGTATCTTTTCCGAACCACCGGTAGATATCTTATATCATAATGCATTCCCGGAGACAGAGAATGCAAAAGTATTTTCCGTAGAGTTCCTGCCGGGACAGTTCGACCAGAGAGCAGACTCTGCAGTACAGTGTATCCAGTTTATCAAAGAGGATGAGCAGCCGGTGATCAAGACAGCGACAACTTACGTGATCGTTGGAGCAGAGGGCGTGATCTCTGAGGAAGAGTTCGAGGCAGTAAAAGCACACTGCATCAACCCGGTAGATTCCAGAGAAGCACAGGAGCAGATCCCGGAGACACTCGTTACAAAATTCGAAGAGCCGGCAGATGTGAAGATCTTTGACGGATTCAAAGATATGGCAGCAGCCGAACTGAAAGAATTATATGCGTCCCTTGGACTTGCCATGACATTCAAGGATTTCCAGCATATTCAGAATTATTTCAAAAAGGAAGAGGACAGAGATCCATCCATGACAGAGATCCGTGTTCTGGACACCTATTGGTCCGATCACTGCCGTCATACAACATTCTCTACCGAGCTTACAGATGTGAAGTTCGAGGACGGAGACTATAAGGCACCACTGGAAGAGACATACAGACAGTATCTTGCAGACCACAGTGAGATTTTCAAAGGCAGAGAAGATAAATTCGTATGCCTGATGGATCTTGCGCTGATGGCAATGCGTAAACTGAAAAAAGAAGGCAAGCTTGAAGATCAGGAAGAATCTGACGAGATCAACGCATGCAGTATCGTAGTACCGATCAAAGTGGACGGTGTAGAAGAAGAGTGGCTCGTAAACTTTAAAAACGAGACACACAACCACCCGACAGAGATCGAGCCATTCGGTGGAGCTGCGACCTGCCTTGGAGGAGCTATCCGTGATCCACTGTCAGGACGTACTTATGTATATCAGGCAATGCGTGTAACCGGAGCAGCAGATCCGACCGTATCTGTCAAAGATACGATGAAAGGAAAGCTGCCGCAGAAGAAACTGGTTCGTGAAGCAGCACATGGATACAGCTCTTACGGAAACCAGATCGGACTTGCAACCGGAGCAGTCAAAGAGATCTATCATCCGAACTACGTTGCAAAACGTATGGAGATCGGAGCCGTTCTCGGAGCAGCACCGAGACGTGCCGTTATCCGTGAAACATCTGATCCGGGAGATATCATCATTCTCCTCGGCGGACGTACCGGACGTGACGGATGCGGTGGAGCAACCGGATCTTCCAAAGTACATACCGAAGAGTCCATCGAGACATGCGGTGCAGAAGTACAGAAAGGTAACGCACCGACAGAGCGTAAGATCCAGCGTATGTTCCGCAGAGAAGAAGTAAGTAAATTAATCAAGAAATGTAACGACTTCGGTGCAGGTGGTGTATCCGTTGCCATCGGAGAACTTGCAGACGGACTGCAGATCGATTTGGACAAAGTGCCGAAGAAATATGCCGGACTTGACGGAACAGAGATCGCTATTTCCGAGTCCCAGGAGCGTATGGCTGTTGTCGTAGATCCAAAAGATGTCGATACATTTATGAACTATGCAGCAGAAGAAAACTTAGAGGCAACAAAGGTAGCTGTAGTAACAGAAGAGCCGAGACTGGTACTTTCCTGGAGAGGAAAAGAGATCGTCAACTTATCCCGTGCCTTCCTTGATACAAACGGAGCGCATCAGGAGACAACGGTTACTGTAGAGATCCCAAGCCGCAAAGATACGATTCTTACAAGAGAAGAAGTAAAAGATGTCAAAGCAAAATGGTTAGAGACATTAAAAGACCTGAACGTATGCTCGCAGAAAGGTCTTGTAGAGATGTTCGACGGTTCTATCGGAGCAGCTTCCGTATTCATGCCGCACGGTGGAAAATACCAGCTGACAGAGACACAGGCAATGGTTGCAAAACTTCCGGTACTGACAGGAGACTGCGATACCGTTACAATGATGAGTTACGGATTTGATCCATATCTGTCTACATGGAGTCCATATCACGGAGCTATTTACGCAGTGACAGAGTCTGTTGCGAAGATCGTGGCAGCAGGTGGAGATTATAGCAAGATCCGTTTCACATTCCAGGAGTATTTCCGCAGAATGACAGAAGATCCGACCAGATGGAGTCAACCGTTCGCAGCACTGCTCGGTGCTTACAATGCACAGCTCGGATTCGGACTTCCATCTATCGGAGGAAAAGATAGTATGTCCGGAACATTTGAAGATATCGATGTACCGCCGACACTGGTTTCCTTCGCAGTAGATGTGGCAACAGAAAAAGACATCATCACACCGGAATTAAAAGCAGCAGGAAATAAACTCGTATGGATGCAGATTCCGACAGATGAATACGACGTACCGGAATATGCAAAAGTAATGGATGCTTACGGTAAATTCACAGACGACATCAGAAGCGGCAAGATCGTATCTGCTTACGCATTAGACAGACACGGAATCGTATCCGCAGTCAGCAAGATGGCATTCGGTAACCGTATGGGTGTTACCATCTGCGACAGCGTAGATGCAAAAGACCTGTTTGCACCGGCATTTGGTGATATTATCGCAGAAGTACCGGCAGATAAAGTAGACGCACTGACAATCCCGTACACGGTGATTGGTGAAGTAAATGCAGATGCCGTATTCGCATACAAAGAGGTAAAACTGACAGAAGCAGATGCAGAAGCAGCATGGAAAGAACCACTGGAGAAAGTATTCCCAACCAACTCCGGAGCAGAAGGACAGGAAGAAGCAGTGAAGAGTGATGTATACAAAGCATCCGATATCCACATCTGCACACACAAGATTGCACAGCCGACTGTATTTATCCCGGTATTCCCTGGAACAAACTGCGAGTTCGACAGCGCGAAAGCATTTGAGCGTGCAGGAGCGAAGACGATCGTCAAAGTCTTCCGCAACCAGAATGCAGCCGACATCGTAGATTCTGTAGATGTATTTGAAAAAGCAATCGCACAGTCCCAGATCATCATGTTCCCGGGTGGATTCAGTGCAGGAGATGAGCCGGACGGTTCCGCTAAATTCTTCGCAACTGCTTTCCAGAATGCGAAGATGAAAGAAGCAGTAGAGAAGCTGTTAAATGAAAGAGACGGACTGGTACTCGGTGTGTGCAACGGATTCCAGGCACTTGTCAAACTGGGACTGGTTCCGAACGGAGCAGTTACCGGACAGAATACAGATGCACCGACACTGACTTACAATACGATCGGACGTCATATCTCCAAGATGGTGTATACAAAAGTTGTATCCAACAAATCCCCATGGCTTGCACAGGCAGAGCTTGGCGGTGTATACACGAACCCGGCATCCCACGGAGAGGGACGATTCGTAGCAAATGAAGAGTGGCTTAAGAAACTCTTTGCAAACGGACAGGTAGCAACACAGTACTGTGATCCGGAAGGAAATGTTACGATGAATGAAGAATGGAATGTCAACGGTTCTTACTGCGCGATCGAAGGTATCACAAGTCCGGACGGACGTGTATTCGGTAAGATGGCACATTCCGAGAGACGTGACAGAAGTGTAGCTATGAATATTTACGGAGAACAGGATCTGAAGATCTTCGAATCCGGTGTTGCATACTTTAAATAAAAGTGAAACTTAGAGTGCAATCTGTTTCACTAAAAGCGAAAAAGAATCAACTAAAATGAAATAAAATCAATATTTTTGCAAGTAGTACAAATAAATGTTGCAAAAAATAGCAAAATTTGTAAAAAAAATACTTGCCATATGCACTCTTTTCCTTTACAATGATAAAGGACAAAGACGTCAGAGAAAAACGGGTGGATTTGTCCATCCGTTTTCTTTTTAAAAGGATGTTTTTTTGAGACAGAAAGATTTAGGAGGTAACAAGGTTATGTCATATGTTGATGAAGTACTGGAAAGAGTAGTAGCTAAGAACCCTGCTGAACCAGAATTCCACCAGGCAGTAAAAGAAGTATTAGAATCATTGAGAGTGGTAGTTGAGGCGAATGAAGAGAAGTTCAGAAAAGACGCCTTACTGGAGAGACTTGTAGAACCAGAGAGACAGTTTAAGTTCCGCGTACCGTGGGTAGACGACAAAGGACAGGTACAGGTGAATACAGGATACCGTGTACAGTTCAACAGTGCGATCGGACCATACAAAGGAGGCTTACGTCTTCACCCATCTGTAAATCTTGGAATCATCAAGTTCCTCGGATTTGAGCAGATCTTCAAGAACTCCCTGACAGGACTCCCGATCGGCGGAGGTAAAGGTGGTTCTGATTTCGATCCGAAGGGCAAATCAGACAGAGAAGTTATGGCATTCTGCCAGAGCTTTATGACAGAACTTTGCAAATATATTGGAGCAGACACAGATGTTCCTGCCGGAGATATCGGAACAGGAGCAAGAGAGATCGGTTACATGTTCGGACAGTACAAGAGAATCCGCGGACTGTATGAAGGCGTTCTTACAGGTAAGGGATTAAGCTATGGCGGATCTTTAGCAAGAACAGAAGCTACAGGATATGGTCTTCTTTATTTAACAGAAGAACTTCTGAAGATTAACGGAAAAGACTTAAAGGGAATGACAGCAGCAGTATCCGGATCCGGTAACGTAGCAATCTACGCAACAGAGAAAGCACAGCAGCTTGGAGCAAAAGTTGTAACAGTCAGCGATTCTACAGGATGGGTATACGATCCGGAAGGAATCGATGTAGCTGCATTAAAAGAGATCAAAGAAGTAAACCGTGCAAGACTGACAGAGTATAAGAAATATCGTCCGAACTCAGAATATCATGAAGGACGCGGCGTATGGTCAGTAAAAGTTGACCTGGCTCTTCCTTGCGCAACACAGAACGAATTACATCTGGAAGATGCAAAACAGTTAGTAGCTAACGGATGCGTAGCTGTATGCGAAGGTGCGAACATGCCTACTACATACGAAGCAACACAGTATCTGCAGGAGAACGGAGTGATCTTCGCACCTGGTAAAGCTGCCAACGCCGGTGGAGTTGCAACATCTGCACTGGAGATGTCACAGAACAGCGAGAGATTAAGCTGGACATTCGAAGAAGTAGATGCCAAATTAAAAGACATCATGGTAAATATCTGCCATAACATGGACGAAGCTGCAAAACGTTACGGAATGGAAGGTAACTATGTAGCAGGCGCTAACATCGCAGGATTCGAGAAGGTTGTAGACGCTATGACCGCTCAGGGAATCGTGTAAGAGAAAAAAGTTTAAAATTAGTCATATACTTGACATTAAAATTATTGATTCGTATAATAATATTGTAAAGACAGATGCGTCTGTCTGGGTGAGCTGACACCTTAAAAATCTGACATTTTAGCCAGTTCGTTGGCTGGCAGGTTGGAGAGCAACAGAAAAACTCTACAGTTAAACCGCACATAGTGGGGCGGAATGTTGGCAGACAACAGTAAAATCAGCAATATCAGAATTAGAAAAGGTTGTCCGAGAGGGCAACCTTTTTTGTATAGTGGGGAATACAAATGAAAAAATATGATAAAAAATCAGCAATAAAAATTATTGTACATGCAGCAAAAGAATATGAAGAAAAATTGAATAATAAGCACTTTTTGATTGTTTATCAGAAAAAATCACTTACTAAAACAGTAGAAATCGGTTTTCGTGATATGAACTTTTTACATTTAACAGGAGTAAAGACTAAGTTATCTGCACAACAATTTTATGCGGCATGTTTGGAGTCTAAATTAGCAGAAAGAGATTTTGAAATTGATAATAAAGGGAAGGTGCAACAGAAATTAATGGTATTACCATGTCTTTCTAAGCTTATGTCTCATCATTGTCTAGTTGGAGAATTTATTAATAGTGGGGTATATATTCGGGCAGATTATTTTGTTGGTGATACAAAAGCGATATTAAGTGTTGGTTTTCGTAATGGAAATCGTGTGGATTATCCAGTAACATTATACAATGAAGATGTAAAACGATTGTCTAACCCAACAAATAAAGTTCTTGCAATTTTTTCAAAAAGCTATAAAGAGAAATGTTATAATAAATGTACATACCTTTCAAAAGGGCAAGAGATTGGTAAGTTGAAGTTAGAAGAAGATATAAGAAAAAGAATTGAAATTGTAAGATAGCGACATTGCATGCAAGCGGTATGATCAAGAGGGGGAAGAGAAGCGCATGCTACAAGTATACTTAAATCTGCTTGATACGCAGGAAGACAAAGAAAAATTTGAACAATTATATGCTCTGTACAAGGACAAGATGTACAAAGTTGCATATCAGATCCTGCACAACAGACACGACAGTGTTATTGCTATCATAGATAATTTAGAAAAAATTAAGAAAATAAACTGTCACGAAACATGGAGTTACATTGTTACTATAGTTAAGAGCAGAGCATTTAACATCTATCAAAGAAAAGGAAAACGTTCTGAACGGGAAGCCCGGGAGCAGGACTACAGGAATTATCCATGTGAACAGCAGGAAAGTCCGGAAGACGCATATCTTTATAAAGATGTAACGACCATATTGCAGGAGCTGATTCTGGAACTGCCTTATCCGAAGCGTCAGATTCTTTATTTACACTATTATATGGATATGACGTTTGTGGAGATTGCAAAGATCGTGGAGTTGTCCGAAGAAAATGTGCGCCAGATCGCTGCCCGTTCCAGACAAAAACTGGAAAAACAATTGCGCGAAAGGGAAATCACAGATGGAAATGAACAGAATCAGTGACGAACTGTTACGAGAAGCAGTAAAGCAGGCATGCGAGCGGGAAGGCACTTATTACGAAGAATTTACAAAAGATGCGAAGCATCATTTCTCGATCCGTCATCAGATACGCATGCGGCGTTTATACAGGAAGATGAAGAGAAAAAAGGCAGAAGAACTTGTGGACAGATATAGGGTATATACATATCCGAGACAGGAAGCAGATGCTGGAAAAAAGCAATTTACTTCATACCGTGTGACACGGCTGCATCCAAAATTTTTACTGATAGTTATACTTCTAATGATCAGTATGAGTATGACAGTATTTGCAATAGAGCCGATTCGTGAGGGCATCTACCAGTTGATTGAAAAATGTTTTTCGGATCATACAGACATCAGCTTCGAGAAAGTGCAAAGCGAGATCAAGGGGCAGGAAGAAGAAATCAAAGAATTTAAGCCACAGAAGCTGGAGTATGTGCCGGAAGGGTATGTGCTGGAGAATGAGGAGACGGATGAAACATTTTTAATGTATTCGGCTGATTATGTAAATGAAGAGGATTATTCACTTTTCTATGAACAGACAGCAATACAATTTTTTACTCCATCTATTTCATCAAATGGAAAAAGAATGGAAAAAATAGATGTAAAAAATAAGTATGGATATTGGATTGAGGATACGGGAGGCTGGAATCATTTGATATATGTTAACGATGGATATGTATATTATCTTTCTGGACATGAAAATATTGATAATCTCATAAGTATTTTAGAAAAAAATAAAAAAATTAAATAAAAAGTGTCACGAAGTACCTCTTTCGATTGTTACTTATAGTAAAAGCAGTAGTAAAAGCAGAAAGGAGGTACTTTTTTATGTACCAAAGAATGAAAATGTTACTCGGAGGATTAATTTTGAGCATGGGATTGGTGGTGGCTACGCCAGTGTCCTATGCAGCAGAAACGCAAGTGAATGGAGAGGAGGATATAGAGCTTGCGTATGTAAATGTATCGAAATGCGATTGTAATTTATCGATATCGGGAAAAGAAGCTACATGTAAAAGCAGTGTAAACAGTAAAAGTTCACAATCTATTAAAGTTACAATGAAATTACAAAAGTATTTATCTGGGGAATGGAAGACATTAAAAGAATGGACTGGTTCAACAACTGGTAAAACATATAGCTTGAGTAAAAACTACACAATTGCAACTGGAACATATCGTGTAAGGACAACTTTCAAAGTTGGAAATGAAACAGTTACTAAAAACAGTAGTTCTGCAAAAAGATAAAGAGGTAAAAAGCTTATGAAAAAAAGCAAAAAGCGAAAAGAAAAATATTATTCAAATTGGAAACGAATTACAGCAACGACATTAATAGCGGCACTGTCTGTCACCTCCGTATCCTTAGAATCACTGGCGGCTGAACCGGCACAGACAGCGGAGAATCCGGCGAAGACCGAAGCGGCTTTCGATGCAGATGACAGCGTGGAGCGTCCAAAAGAGCTAAAAGGTGTGACGGAAGAGGACGCTGTGAAGAAAGAGAATACCGAGACTTCCACCACATTTCAGATCGGGAATGGTAAGAAAGTATCCGTATTCTATCAGGAACCGGTGCGATATAAAGATGAGTCGGGGAAGCTCATTGATTATGACCCGTCACTGGTAAAAGTGGACAGTGCGAAGAGTGAGAACAAGGAAAGTCTGAAAGGTTATGCATACGAGAACGAAGAAGGGGATGCCAAACAGTACTTTCCGGAGAAGCTGTCGGATACGACGCCACTTTTGATGGAAAAGGACGGTTACAGTGTTGCGCTCAGTCCGGACATGAAAAGTAAGGCTGTTGAAGTAGAGAAGGAGGACTTCACGAACGGATATGAAAAGACAGAAGAAGTCCCACTGACAGCAGCTTATGATACTTCAGATCCGGTCACTTATGCGTACACTTCCGGGGAGTCCGGGATCAAGGAAGAGATCCGGCTTGCAGAGTGTCCGAAAGAAAATACGTTTTCTTATACTTTGAAGTTAAAAGGCTTGAAGCTTAGAAAAAATCCGGTGGATGAAGGGCTGACTCTCTACGATAAAGAAAGCGACGAGATTGTTGGTTCGGTCGGTGTTCCGAACATGAACGATGCCAGTGGGAAGGCATACAGCGAAGAACTGACGACCAAAGTAGAGGAAGCAGGGGAAGACACCTACCGTGTAACAGTGACCGCAGACTGGTCTTATCTGAAAGACAAAGACCGTCAGTATCCGGTCGTGATCGATCCGACGATCAAGTGGACAGGCAACACGGATCTTGGGGACGTATATATCTTAAGTGGCTCTACTTATAAAGATTACAACTTTTACACCAGCGGTGTAACGGTGATGAATGCAGGAAAGGCATCCAAAGGAATCTACCGGACTTATCTTGCTTTCAAAGATATGAAGTCCAAGATCAAAGGCAACTATGTAGACAGTGCCATCCTGACGATGTATGAGACAGCAAACAGTACGAAAGGGCAGACGGTACAGGCATACCGGGTAAAGGAAGCGTGGGAGCGTTCCAAAGTGACCTGGAACAAACGTCCGGGATACAATACTTTATACAGCACGGTGAAGACAACCGGAAAAGCAAAGACCGCCAGAACGTTAGATTTGACTTCTTTTGCCAGAGGGCTTGCCAATGATTCGATTGTCAATTACGGCGTGATGTTAAAAGGCGCGGATGAGACCGGAAAGTATGCGGAGTTTGTAGGTTCCAGAAACAGCACGACCAGCTTGCGCCCGAAATTGGTTGTTACTTATTATGATAAACCGACCAAGGCAACTTCCGTATCCGTAACACCGTCTTATGCAAAACCGGGAACAGCGATCAAAGCAAACTGGGCAGGGATCACATCCAAAGGATTATCCTATGTCCAGTACAAGATAGTAACATTGAATCCAACAACTCTGGAAGATGTCAGTGAATTAGTTCCGTATTCTTCCGGTACTAAACTGGGAACAAGCGGAAGTGGCTCGGCAACGATCGCAGCAAGTACCGGCTGGAAAGAAGGCAGTTATAAGATCGGTATCCGTGGTGTGGACAAAGGAAACCTTGCAGGACCGGGAGCTGGTGCAAGATTTGTGATCGATGGAACGGCGCCGACAATGGCAAAACCGGTGCTGACACCGGCAACAACAAAAGAAGAACCGACCGATGTGCAGAACCCGACAATCCAGTGGTCAGGTGTATCCGATGCAAACCTCAAACAGATGGAATATAAGATCGACGATGGCGCATGGAAGAAGCTGGGAACCGGAACCAGTGGAAGTGTGGAACTTCCGGCAGGCACGATCACCGGAAATGGACAGCATAAGATTGCAGTCCGTGCAGTGGACAAAGCAGGCAATGTCAAAGAAGAAGTGTTGGATTATTATTACAAAGATAATACTGTCGGATTTGACGGTTATCTTCCAAAAGACGGAACCCTCACCCTGCGGAAAGACTATGGCAAGAACCTGATCTCCTGGGAGACCGATAAAGTGTTAAATGACACGGTGTATTACCGGGTCTACAGAGGAACAGAGAAAGACTTCACACCGAGTGAAGAAAACATGGTCTGTAAGAAAGTGTTCAAAGGTTACTGGATCGATCTGGAAAGTGCAAAGGATGAGAAATGGTATTATAAAGTAGAAGCTGTCCGTGCAGATTCCTCCGGTGAGATCGAAGAGCAGGAACTGGTTGATACGATCTTAAGTGGAACAGGAACCGCGCCGGAAGAGTTTGAAAAACATACCGGAAGCCAGGAATATCTGGGGTATCAGAAGTTTCAGACACCTACTGGAGATGGAACTGTAGAAGACCAGAGCGGAAATCTTACTTACAGTCAGGAAGATGCAACACTTCCGGCAAGCCAGTTGACGTTCGAGATGGCAAGAACTTATAACAGCCAGTCGCTGATTAACGGAATGTTAGGAACCGGATGGAGCGATACCCTGCATAAAGAACTGATCAAAGGTGAAGATGGCACGATGTACTATCTGGACAGTGACGGAAGCATCTATCATTTTAAGAAGAGTGGGGACACTTATGTTTGTAAAGAAACGAAAGATCTGACACTGAATGATGGAAGCATAAAAACACCTTCCGGTGATACCGCAGCCAGTGTAAAGAGTACCCAGATTGGGGAGATGAGTTACTCTTATAAAGAAACAATCGCAGAAGAAAATATCGTAAAGAACCGCAAACATGCCTATACGATCAAAGACAAGAAGGGCGTCCTCTACCGTTTCAATAAAGAAGGACAACTGGTAGCGGCGCTCGATCCGGACGGTACGTTTCTTCTCTATGAGTATTCTGCAGATGGAAGACTGAAACGGGTATCTTCCGATGCGTTAAAGACAATAGAACTGAGTTATCAGAAAGATTCCGGGCTTCTGGAAGAGGTTACACTTCCAGACGGAACAAAACTCTGTTATACTTACAGTAATGGAAGATTAACGGAAATGAGCCATTGCAGTAAGGATGGCAAAGCACTGGTTTCTTATGCTTATGGCTATGACAGCGGTCACCTGAACAGTGTGACGGATGGCAAGGCACAAAAATATACGATCACTTATAATGGTGAAAAAGTATCCGCAGTAACTTACCCGAACGGAGAGAAAGAAAACTGGGGATATGCAGGTGGAAAGACAATCATAACAAAGAAAGCTTCTGACGGAACAGAAGTCCGCATGAACAGCCGGGAGTATGACACAAAGAGCGGAAAAGTCACAAAAGAGACCGAAGCGGATGGAAGCGTAACAACTTATACTTATGGCTATGCAAAGAATCCATATCTTGTGACAAAGACAACAAAGCAGACCGGATACGAAGAGCTGAATGACGGAAAAGTCGAATGGAAGACCAAAGAGTCTGTTACTGAGACCAGCTATGATGAGCAGGAAAATACCATCAGCGAAACAGAAGAAGACGGAACGAAAACAGAGTACACTTATGACACAACCAGTGAGTGGACAGAAGACCAGCCGAAGACAGAAGTTGTGACTAAAGGCGAAACCGTCATCAGCAAGGAAAACTATACCTATAGTAAGACCGGAAATCTGAAGAAAGAAGAGGAAAGTGGCGATCCTTCCAATAAGAGTATAACAGAGAATACTTACGATGGAGATGGAAATGTCTTAGAATCCACAACTACAGTAGCCGGGATTGAGACTTCCAAAACGATCTCCAAGTACGACCTTTCCGGTAACGCAACAGAATCTGCAACCACCAGTGGAGACTTAGAAAGCCAGGAAAAGAATACTTATGACGTCATGGGACGCGTGACAAAGAAGGTAGATCCGGATACCGGAGAAGTAACGGAATATAGCTATGATGAATTGGGAAGACAGATCAAGTCTGTCAGCACCCTGAATGGAAAGAGCCAGACGACAACCTCCGCTTATGATGCTAATGGAACGGTTGTTTCCGAGACGGGAACCGACGGAGTAAAGACGGATTATGTATACGATTCCCTGAACCGTGTGGTAAAGAGAACGGTTACAAAGGGTACATCCCTTACTTACACTACCGCCTATTCTTATGGGGATGTTACCGTACAGGATGGCAGAGGAACCAGAACGGTTAAGAACGCTTCGATCCAGAAGGAAAGCTATCCAAGTGGAACAACGGCGTCCGAGACGTATACCGATGCTTCCGGCAATGTGGTAAGAGAGAAAGCAAACGGTCTGTATACGGATTACACATATGATGCTTCCGGCAATCAGGTCGTTGCATATGAGAACGGAACCGGTGCGGACGCAGCAGAAGGAAAAGTGACACTGGCACTCTATGATGAAGAGGGCAGAAACTTTGCAACCATCGTGAATCCGGGCGTATCCGGGGAAACTTATCAGGTCAGTGAGGACAGTCTGGTTACCAAACAGTCTTACGATACCAAAGGAAATGTTGCAAAAGAAACCGATGCCATGGGAACTGCAACCGCGTATTCCTATGATGCCTCTGACCGTGTGACAGAAGTGACACAGAACGCAGGCAAAGATGGCGCTGTTGTAACCAAAGCCTCCTATGAAACGGACACAGAGAACCAGAAGAATAAGACAACCGTTACCGATGCAGGCGGAAGAAAGAGTATCGAAGTCACGGATGCGGCAGGTCTCATAAAGAGCAGTCAGGATCAGGGCGAGAAGGAAGACGAAAGCATTGCAACCGCTTACAGCTATGACAGCCGTGGAAACCAGACAAAGGTTACTTATGAAAATGGAGACTACCGGGAAGATACTTATGATGCAAGGAATCTGAAGACCGTATCGAAATACTATCAGGCAGACGGAACCCAGACATTGCAGACGAATTATCAGTATGATGACCAGTACCGTCTTACGAAGATGACCGATGCGAAGAAGTCCGGCAGTGCGATGAAAGCATACCGCTATACTTATACCGGTTATGACGGATTTGGAAGAACTGCATGGACAGCAGAAGTCTCACAGGAAGCAGAGCCGACTGATGCACAGATCGCAAAACACAAGATCTCTTACAGCTATGATACGGAAGATAAGATCACGGAAGTTACTTATGCGCTGGCAGAAGACGGAAGAGTGGAAAGCCTGCACTATGCGTATGACAAGAACCAGTATCTGATCGCTATCAAAGCAAAGATCAAAGGCAGTGACGAGGAAAAACTGATCCGCAAATACCGCTATAACGAACGAGGAAAACTGTTTACGATCGTTGACTTTACTGATTATAGAGATAAGAACGAAAGCTATGTGGCAAGGTTCTATGAGTATGATGCATTGGACCGTGTATCTTCTATGACCTATAAGAGTGGTACGACTGTTCTGGAAGCCTATACTTATTCTTACGATAAGAATAACAACATCGTGAAGAAGACCGAGAAGAACAGTACCGCAAAAGAGGAAAAAGATCATACGGATCAGACAACGGAATACACGTACAATGCACTGGGACGGTTGACGAAGAGTGTCGTGACCGACCATAAGAAGAATGAGGAGAAGACCACCACGACTTACAGCTACGATTCCGCAGGAAACCGCACAAAGAAAGTCAAAGGTGAAGAAGAGACGGCGTATACCTACAATGGTCTGAACCAGCTCTTAAAGGCAAAGACAACCAAAGGCGATACCGTAAAGAATGACATTTCTTATGAGTACGATGTCAACGGAAACCAGATCAAAGAGACCGATAAAGAGACGGGAGACAGCGTGGAGAACACCTATGATGTGGAAAATCGCTTAAGTACGGTAACTGTAACGAAGAAGAGCGGTACATCCGGCAATGAGACCGTCAGCCTGACACAGGAAAACCTGTACAATGGAGAGGGACAGCGCATCCAGAAGAAGGAAGCCGGAGAAGTCACAAACTACTTCTACGAAGACGGCATGGTATCCTATACAACCGGAGCAGACACCGGAGAGAAGCTGATCCAGAACCTGTCCGGACTGGAAGACAATGTGATCTATGCGGAACAGAAAATAACCGGAAAAGCCGGAACAGCATCCGATTACCAGGACTTCCTGTATACGAAAGATATCCAAGGCAGCACCTCCAGCATCCTGAACAAAGATACAAAAGGCGAACTTTCCTACGAGTATGATGACTTCGGAGAGACCAGTATCCACGGAAACAGTGCATTAAAGAATGAGATCTGCTACACAGGCGGCATTTATGATGAAAGCACCGGACTCTATTACCTGAATGCAAGATACTACGATCCGGAGAATGGAAGATTCCTGACAGAAGATACCTACCGGGGAGAAGTAAATGATCCAGACACCTTACATCTGTATGCGTATTGTGCAAATGATCCGATTAATTACGTAGATCCGAGTGGACATATGACAATATCTATAGCAGCAGGAATGAAAGCAATTTTTGCAACGGTGAGCGCAGCGGGATTATGGCCGGTAGCAGCAGTATGTGTTGGAATTTTAATTGCGATGTATGCTCATAATAAACCTAAAATTGTAGCAAAGGTAACGGGGAAGATAATATCAGCGCTGTTAGCGGTAGCATGTGTAGCGGTAAAAACTAGAGAGTTTGTGAAAAAAATTGCTAAAACAGTTGCTAAGGCTAGAGTTGCTACAAAAAGAGGAAAAGATGAAAAACATCACATAGTGGCACAAGGAGCTAAAATACATCATAAATTAAAAAAACGTATGGAAGACTTAGGAATTAGTATTCATTCAAAAGCAAATACTGTTTATTTGGATTATAGATTGCATAGAAGATTGCATACAAATATATATTATATTTATGTAAGGGACTATGTTGGAAAAGATACTGTAACAAAACCAAATATATTATATAGACTTTCCAGAGTTAAAAGAATTTTACTTAAAGCAAATCAGTTAGTAAAAATGGTGTAAAGAACAAATCAGCTAGATAACTTTTGAAAATTAGATAGCAGTAGGGGCAGAAAATACGCTAGGTAAATATCATAGTACTTTTTGCCTCTACAATTTATAAAATGTAAAAAAAGAGGTAGCTTATGAATTGTGTACATAGAGATAAGTCGTGGCAAATTGTTAATTATAAAAATATTTATTTTATAGAATTATATGAAAATGCTATTTGTATTTACAGTAAAACGTTTGAATTAGTATACAAAAAAAGAACATCAAATAATTACTATTCCCAAATTATGATTGTGGAAGATACATTATTTGCACAAGGAGGATGTTCGACATTTATTGACATAATGGAAATTCCTACACTTGAAAAGAAAAAACGAATACAATGGAAAGAAGAAAAGGGATTTGAAAGAAGCGGAGAATTATTGTATATAAAAAAGAAAAATATTGTGATTACAGAATTATATTCTGATATGAAAGATATATCCATTATTACAATGATAGATATAAATACTTATAGAGAAAAGACAGTATGGAGAGCTGAAAAAACATTTTTAAAGAATATTATTTACAGTGATAAAATGGATGATTATTTGATACTATATAGAAAAATATCTACTTATAAAAATAAAGAAGCATATATAGATGAAATTTTATGGATAAAGCAGAAAAAGAAAATTATGCAAAACATAAACATACAAGGAAAATATGAAAGTATATGTGAGGTTATGGTTAATTCCAATGATGAAATATGCTGTTTAGTAGGATTTTTTTATAATGGTTATATTTTAAATATAGCAGAAGATAAAAAAATAGCTAAAGATGTAGACTTGATTGCGACTTCAAAAGATAAGAAAAAAATTGCATATATAAAAAAAGATATGTTATATGTCTATTCTTGGGAAGAGAACCTTTACTTAAAAAAGATCAAATTGCAAATGAAAACGCCATATTATGAAATGCAGTTTATAGATGATAAATACATTGCGGTCAGAGACAATAGTTATATGCATTGGTATGAATTATAATAAAGTAATGCTTTATGATTTTAACATGAAATCATCCGGAAGAGATGGAATTAAGTGGAGCACTGTTGCCAGTTCTATAAAACAACATGGATTTAAAATTAAAGATTATGATAAGCAAAAGAATTTCGAAAAGAAAATTACTTCAACAAAACCTGGAATATTGGAGGCAAACTATAGAGCTGGTGGAGGACATTTTGCAATGATAAGAAAGGTCGGGAAGAAATTTCATTGCTATAATTTGACGGGATATTCACTTTCATATACAAAAAAAGATGATTTCGATAGTGTTGAGGATATTTTGCGTAGAATAACTGCACATTTTAAGAACGGCTATATTATAAGCAAGTAAAGGGGGAAAACAAATGATAGATATATTATATTCATACCCAACATGGGTAGTAATTATATCCACATACATTATAGTAGATTTATTATATCTATTTATATTTAGCAAGTATCTAAAGAAGACGAACGGAACAATTGCTAATAAAAAAATATTTTGGACAAAATGTGTAATCACTAATATAGGATCAGCGTTTTTACTTCCTATATTAATGACTTCAGTGGACATTTTTGGCTATGTTGATATTTTGAATGATAAACTAATGAATCTTTGGTATATAAATATAGAATATCCAATTGAAAGCTACTACATATATTTTAAAGCTGTTACATTTGTATGGGTTCTTATAGGATTTGTAATTACTATATTTGTTATTTACCGGATTGCCAGACGCTGGATATTTAATAAACTAAATATAGAAAAAGTATTGATTAAAAAATATGCATTGACATTTGCTATTGTAACAGCACCGTGGATGCTGTTGTGTCCTGAATTTGTAACAAAAGTGCATAATGCTTGGTGTGATTTATTTAATTTGGATGGAGTAAATCTTATGTATTGGCTTATGGATTTGTCTATATAAGCAATAAGACAGCAGGGCGATTTCTGAATATATGAAACAGAATTTCCCTGCTGTTTCTAAAAAACTTGAAATTATATGTCACAAAAGAAAACTGTGGTCTGTTACTATATATGTAAGATAAATTATCCGGGATACGATATTATTCTACTATGAGAGGCGGTGTCTTATGAATTATGAAAGAATGATAGTATTTATTATATGTGTGCTGTATATTATCTTAAGCACATTTGGAATGGCATATTATGGAAAGAGAAGTGGAAAAGGAAATTGGAAAATCTGGACGGTCTTTCTTGTAACCAATATTATTGCAGTTAATTTAATTATAAAAAGCATGTCTGGCTCTACGATGACACAAATCAGTGAAAAAGCAGTTTCTGGTGAGCTGGGTACAGAAGTAGATATTCTGGAAAATGAAGGTATGGAGTTAGCGACATTTGATGGGAAAAATCATTACTATCGTGAAGGTAAAAAAATATTTTCTCTGGAAGATAAGAAGCACATTGTTACTGTACCAAATGAGTGTCGTAATTTTTCCGTGTCTGATAAATATATATATTGTGCAGTAGCCGACGGAGTGCTGCAATATGAAAAAGAAGGGAAACTAATTCAGAAAAGGAAAATCAGTCAGGGAATATCGGAAATATGGCTTTATACAGGACAGAAGAATCTGTATTGCTATGTGAAAGATTTAAAAGGAATACGGTATGTGTATAGTTTTGATCTGGACGATGTGGCAAGACCGGGCAAAATGTCTTCGGAAATTTTAGATCAGACAACAGACTATTCGGCAGATGGGAATAAGATGTTAGAAGAATACCGGGCAGTGGAATTACCGGATTTATGGCTTATTGTTGACCGGTCGGACAGCAAAGTGCAATGGATGGACAAAGAGAAAACGTTGAAAATAACTGGTAAAATCGCTGGAGTTGCATTTGTAGACAAACATGAAAAACGGCTTGTATTAACAGAGAATATGGTAGTTAATTATGATGGCAAAGATTTATATGTCCGTGATGATTTGCTGAAAATATCCGGAGAAAACAAATGGAAAGATTATGCAAATTGTATTACGGACAAGTACAGCATCGTGTCGGCAGATGTAAAGAAAAATACTGCCCTTGTGAGATTTATATCTTATGGAGATGATGGACGTGGCGTGAACCGAACAGGTTCTTTAGCAGAATTTGAAGGCAGTGGATTTGCACGGATTGATTTATCAACAGGAAAGATTTCACATAAAGTAATCAAAGACAAAGAGCAGGTGCTTGCAGTATCAGATAACTATTATTCGACATTTTGCAAAGGAACTGTAAAATGTTATCAGGTGAAAGATGATAAATGTATCAAAGAAAGCAAAGTGAACGGCTATAAGCGGAATGAAGAATATACGGTACAGACTTGTGGAAATATTGTCTTTGTGTTTGTGCGGCAGCAAAATGGAGATATGAAGCTGTTAGATGCGATAGAGATTTGATTTACAGAACTGTACGATAGTTAAAGAGAAACAGCAGAGCAATTTCTGAATATATGAAACAGAATTTCCCTGCTGTTTCTAAAAACTTTAATATTATATGTCACGAAATGGAGTTGTGGATTGTTACTATATATGTAAGAAAATTATCTGAGAAAGAGGTGAATCTATGTTATATGAATTATCATTTAACTACTGAGACAATGATCCGGCAAATGATGATAAGATAATCCTGGCGGTGTATTCATCCGAAGAGCAGAAAGGATTGGAGAAATTCAAAAAAAACCAAGATTTACAGGAAAAGAAGCCTAAAATGGCGAAATATTGAATGATGCTGACAGGATCAAGTGCAAGAATAAGCCTTAGATGAGATAATCTGAAATAAAGTCAAAGAAATTAAGAAGTATTCTAAGCTAAAATTGAAGAAATTCAAGATTAAGTCAATAATTAGCTAGAATAGCTAAGCTTCATTTAAAAAAAACTGACATTGAGTCAAAAAGTAGGTAATAGAATAAGTTTTTGATAAGGAGATAATAGTTGGAACCACTGAAAAAGCTACTTATAAATATTTTTGGACCGAAGTCAGATCCATGGACACATGCGAGAGCACTTCGGATAGGTAAGAAAATTTTAAAAGGAATATTTATATTAAATATTGTGTTTTTTTGTTTTGGCTGTAAAGTACGGAGGAGATGCGACTTTTGCACTGTGCGGCTGGTTTATAGTCGCAAATTTGATGGTTGTAATAATAATAAAGTTCAAAGATTACAATTTCATTGCCGAAGTAATCATAAATGGAAATGATATTTGTTTTGAATTGCCGGAAGAAGTAATTGTTGTATCAAAAGATGATATAAAAGAAATGATTTATATATTGTATGAAGTGCGTGTTTATCTGAAAAACGGGAAAAGGCTCTATGCCGACCGAAAATTTTGCCCACCATATGTTTCTGTGGATGGCAGAAAACATCAGGGAATCAGAGCAGAAG
Organism: Dorea hominis; assembly: GCF_014287705.1. Classification (NCBI taxonomy): domain Bacteria; kingdom Bacillati; phylum Bacillota; class Clostridia; order Lachnospirales; family Lachnospiraceae; genus Dorea; species Dorea hominis. The sequence continues at coordinate 124,173 of NZ_JACOOY010000002.1, forward strand.
ACTTTGTGGGTGTAAAATTTATCATGAGGGAAGAAGATACAACGTTTAGAAGATAGTAGAGGTTAGAGAGACAGTTTCCGACTGAAAGCAGAGGAGAAAGCCAATGAGTTTTGTATATAATGATAAAGCATGGCAGATTGTTGAATATAAGAATTTGTATTATATTGAACTGTATACGCGTTCGATCCGTGTTTATAACCAATCATTTGATCAGATATTGAAAAGAGATAATCCGCAGTATTATTATGCGCAGATTTTAGTTGTAGAAGATACATTGTTCGCGATGGGGAAAGATACAACATTTATTGATGTGCTGCAAATACCATCCTTAGAATTAGTGAAAAGGATCAAATGGAATGAGGAACGATATTTTGTACGAAGTGAATCGACAAATATGATATACAATAAGCAGGAACAACTTGTATATTCAGGCTTGTATTCTGATAAAAAAGACACTGCTGTTTTAACGATAATTCATATAAATGAAGATTACAGGGAAGAGGTTGTCTGGCAATCAGAGCATACATATTTATTGCAGATTCTTTATAGCAAGAGAAAAAAAGATTACTTGCTGTGTTATAGAAAGATATACGAAGAAAACAGGAGAGAAGTATTCTGGGAGGAGCTGGCATGGCTTAGAAGCGGGAAAATGTTCATGCGCTATGAAATGGAGCAAGATCAGGATTTTTGGGATTATGCATTTGACAGAAAAGAAAAAATTTGGTTTCGTGGATGTTTTGCGCCGGCTTGGAAATCGTATCTGGTAAAATTAGAAGATAGCAGAAAAATGGATAGCTTTAGAAAACTGACTGAAATAAATGATTTGCTTGCATTTTCCGAGGATGGAAAGCGATGCGCTTATGTGATACCGGGGAAGACCTCAAAAGTATACATTTATTCTCTCGAAAAAGAAGCATGTGAGCGGGAAATTACTTTGAAAGATTCAGAGCTTAGCTGGTGTGAAATTCAATTTATTGGGAATCGGTATATAGCAGTCAGAGGCTGTGATTATATGTTCTGGTATGAGATATGATTCTCCGGTTGTACAACCTGTATATTCCAGCTATAATAAAATTATAGGAATCCTTTGATATTTTGCGGGAATGTAATCCGTTTGCTGTGGATATGCTGATGAACATATTCGTAAATGGAGATGGAGCAAAGTTACAATGGAAATTAAAGGATAAAAAGGGCTGGACAGGAGATGTCTTTGGAAGCATAGAAAATTTTGCAAATTTTGCCAGATTAAAAATTGACTATGCAGTCGAAGAAGAAGATCTGCCAGATTCCATGATCTGTTTTGCTAAGACACTTCAGAAAGCAAAAGAAAATTTATCCGAAAAAGACAGAGAAGAAGTGATTGGATTTCATACATTCCAGCCGGGACTATGGGATGACTCTTGCGAATATAATCAGTATATTGCGGAAAATGTGTTTACACAGGGTAGTTCTGCATATGAAGTGAAAGAGATTATCCGCCAATATGAAAATGTTACAGTTGAAGAATTAAAACAACTGGCAAATGAGATATTTACGCCGGAAAATATGAGCATCAGCGTTGGCTATGACAGTTGGTACACGAAGAAATCAACTTTGGAAAAGAAATGCCGGAAGATGCGAAAAATACTGGGAGGACAATACTTATGATGAATAAAATATCAATTATCACATTTGTAGGAATGATCATTACCGGACTCGTTTCGATTGCGGTGTTTCTCGCGCCGGTAAGTGGTTTCCTTATGTATCCGTTTTTTGCAGGCTTCGCAGTACTGCTTGGGATTGTGAGCGCACTGCTTGCAAGAGAACATAAGATTTTGCGCGTATTTGCTATTCTTATTAAAAAATTTCGAAATTAAGCCGAAAATTTTCATAAAACAGGATCCGGCGGGAATCCGCCGGATCCTGCAATCAATATATGCAATTCTACTATGCAAACAGCTTAGCTGGCAGCCAGAAAATCGTGTAGCCAGGGAAGCCTCGCAGTCAAGGCCTAGATTGCTCTTGTGTATTCTTTGAGCCATTCTCTTTCCTCATCTGTAAGGTGCGGTCCGATCTTCTCATATACGTCTTTGTGGTAGTTGTTGAGCCATTCTCTCTCGGATTTGGTCATCTCTTCCGGATCAATTCCGTCAAGGTCGATCGGAGCGAAAGTGATCGTCTCGAAATGCATGAACTGACCATATTTGTTCAGCTCACCTTTTCTTACGATAAATTCATTCTCGATACGGATACCGAATTTACCATCTTCGTAAATACCAGGCTCGTCTGTGATAACCATACCTTCTTCTAACTGATGATGCTCGTTCTTGCTTGGAACAACATACCAGCGGAAGCCTGTCGGTGGCTCGTGAACATTTCCAAGGTATCCGACACCATGTCCGGAACCGCACTGGAAGTCAATGTTCAGATCCCAGATCGGCTGTCTTACGAGGACATCCAGGTTGTAACCGTGGCATCCGTAGAGGAAGTTTGCACGGGACAGGTTCATCATAGCACGTACAACGGCTGTGAAATATTTCTTCATATCCTGATCGATAGAACCAAGGATGAAAGTACGTGTAATATCTGTAGATCCTTCATAGTATCCACCGCCTGTATCATTCAGGAACATTGCGCCTTCTTTTAATACAACGTCTGTCTCTTTACTCGGAGAATAATGCATCATAGCTGCATGATCTGCAAATGCGCATAGAGGTTCAAAACTGTCGCGGATATATCCTTCCTGAGCTGCTCTTAAGCTTGTCAGCTTGTCAGCAGAGCTTAACTCTGTAATATCTTCTTTGTCGTAACGAGTCTTGATCCAGTACATGAATTTTGTAATCGCAATACCATCTTTGATATGAGCTTCTTTGATGTTCTCCAGCTCAACATCATTCTTCATGGCTTTCATAAGAATTGTCGGGTTGGCAGCTTCTGCAATCTTGCAAGGAATGTTCTTGTAAAGTGCGTAGTTCATCTTCATCGGATCGATGAGGGCAGTCTCGGAAGCATCCAGTTTCTTAATGTCTTCGTAAATGTCATTGTACGGATGAAGTGTAACATTTACTTTCTTGAACTCTTCCAGAATACGGTCATTTAACTTCGTCTCGTCAACGTAGAGATCTACGCCGTCCATTCTTACGATAGAGTAAGAGAGCAGTAACGGGAAGAAATCAATATCATCACCACGGACATTTAAAAGCCATCCTGTATCGTCCAGAGATGCGATAATATGTACTGTTGCACCATTGTCTTTCATGATTTTGCGGACACGCTCCAGTTTGTGTGCTGAGCTTTCGCCGGAATATTTCTCCTCAAGGAAGAATGCCGGTTTGTCAGAAAGCGGTGGTCTGTCTTCCCAGATCTGGTCGATCAGATCTTCTTCGTAATCAATAGAAATGTTCTTCGAAGAAAGAGCATCTTCATATTCTTTTCCTTCATCCATGGAAAGAACACGTCCGTCAAATCCAACCTTTCCGCCTTCCGGAATCTTGTCTGCCAGATATTCTGTAACAGATGGAGTATCCCCAACGAACATTTTCATAAGGCGGACTCCACTGCCTTCCAGTTCGTTTGTAGCCTGGAAGAAATAACGTCCGTCTGTCCAAAGACCTGCATCATCCTGGCATATAACAGCAGTTCCGTAAGAACCACTGAAGCCGGTGATGTATTTTCTGGCTTTGAAATGTTCTCCCACATATTCACTCTGGTGGAAATCGGCTGTTGGAACGACATAGGCATCAATTCCTTTTTCAGCCATCAGAGCACGCAGTTTTGCGATTCTTTCTGATACTTTCATTTGAAAATCCTCCTTAGTATTTAAATCTGTCTATATTTTAACACTTATTAGACTAAAGTACAAACCTGTTCCTGAAATTTTATAGATCTTTTATTATCATTGATTGAAAGCCGGGATGTTTTAGCGTATAATAGACAGAGCGGTATACGAAGAAATATAGACTTATAAATTTGTAAGATATCAGAGCGGTATACGCAGGAATCAATAGAAGAAAGGGTACAAGACGGAGGAGAGAACATGGTAAAGTATTTATTAGTAGTTGCCGGTGGCCTGATTTTCCTTGCTGGATATTCTTTTATGAAGAAGAATGAAGGCTCCGGTAAGACAATGCGTATCTATGCATTGTTTGCATATGCGGGATTAAGTCTTATCATTCTGGCCGGTGCGAGGGTATTGGATCCAGTATTTGCACAGATGGGAAGCTGGGCCGATAACATACAGCTTGCAGTGCAGGCAGCATGTTTTGTAATCGGAGCAGAAGTTTTATTAAAACCTGCTTTTGAAGACCAGAAAGAGAAACGGACTTCCAAGAAGATCACATCCAGAGGAAGTGTCAGCCAGACGAAGATGACTTATACGCAGTCAAAAAAGAATCATAAGAAGAAGTAAGTTATAAATGGGAATCAGACAAGTGCTGGTTCCCATTTATTGTGTATTGCTATAACAAAAAATTGCTATAACAAAAAGAGTTGTCGTACTAACCGAAGTTAGTAGACAACTCTTTTTATGTACGATATTCAGTTTGAATTATTCGCCTTCAACCATTCTGTCGAACTTCTTAGTAAATGCTAACATGATAACTCCGCAAGCGATGATGATAGCTGTTACTGTACCATAAGCTTTAACGAAGTCGAAGTTTCCGAGCCAGTTATAAAGTGGTCCGTAAGCTTTACCAGAGAAGAAGATGATCAGTGGCCATACACCAAGCATTGTTCCGAGAAGTTTCTTCGGAGAATACTTGCTGATGAAAGCGTTTCCAAGTGGTGAGAAGATAACTTCACCAACAGACATACAAACGGCTGTCAGAATGATTACCCAGATACCAACCGGATGATCAGAGCTCTGTCCTGAAAGAACTGCTGCAAGTACCATGGATGCTGTACAAAGACCAAGTACGATGATTCCTAAAGCTGTCTTTGTGAACATTCCCCAGTCTCCCTGTGGGCGCTGTCTCATCTTAGCCCAGATTCCTGCAAATACAGGGCAAAGGATGATACAAAGCAGACCGTTCATAGAGTCGAACCATGCAGTAGGCATCTCGAAGGAACCGATGTTCCAGTTAGCCCATCCTTGTCCTCCCTGAGAAGCTGGACCGAATTCATAGTAAACAGGCATGTAAACCATGTACCAAATCAGCCAGAAGATTCCAGAGAATAATGTTACGATCAGAATAGCGATAACACGGTTTCTCTCAAGTTTGGTAAGTGGAGCGTTGTCTTTCTCTTTGTCAGCTTTCTCAACATTTTCTGTACGGTTGTCAACCAGGAATGGTTTCTTACCAGCATCGCCGAAGAATCTCATTCCGAATAACCACCATGCACAGTCGATGAACATGAAGATTCCGCAAACGAGGAACATCTCACGATATCCAACGTTAGTACCGACCAGTGACAGGAAAGTTGTTCCGATGAATGATCCGATGTTAACGAATGAGTACTGAAGACTGAATGCAGTATCCAGTTCATCCTGATCAGATGATGGGAACAGACGTCCGTTGATACCAGAAACGTTTCCTTTGAAGAATCCAGTTCCGATAGCGATCAGTACGATCATTACCCAAAGCATTCCAACTCCGTTAGCTTTCCATGCACACAGGTATCCGAGTCCCATAAGAATCTCTCCAACTGGTACAAGAAGACGAGGACTAATCCAGCGGTCAGCGATATATCCACCAATAACTGGTGTGATATAAGTAAACGCTACCAGGTTAGAACTCATTGCAGCACCTACGGATTTGTCTAATCCAAGACCACCCTTTGCTGCAGCGACTACGATAAAGATCGACAGTCCCCACTTAGCAGCATAGTATGCAAGTCTTTCGAATGTGAAAGAGAGGCAGCATACATAGAAGCCAAATGGAAATTTTTTCTTAGTGTTTTCCATGAGTTTCACCCTCCAATATGAAATTTTTCATGATGTACAAAATGTAGAGACATAAGTTCTAAATTTTGTGCTCTCAATGTTCTATATGATAGCATAACTTAGACTAAAGTACAACCAATTAATTTAAGAAAATGTTAAGTTTTTCATTTTTTGTCGTTTTTTTGACATAAATATGCCATAAAAAGGATAAAAAAACACCCATTTGGTAATGCAAAATGCATAATTGTCAGAAAATTAACGGGGAATATAAAAAAAACGTAAAATGCTTGAATGTTAGTATCTGAACATATATAATGAAACGGATATATTTTACAAAATTATAATAGAAGAAAGATGGGGAAGATTTATGGCAGGACGTTATTGTGTGAAGTATAAGGAATCTCAGAATACATTGCAGAAGATCTGTAAGCTGTTCCGAATGGATGAGAGTGATATTACGCTTAAATTTGTAGTATTTTTCCTTGGAATCCTGATTTTTTATTTTGTTATGAAATTTGGAAATCCTGGCAATGATATGACAAAGTTTGTTGTACGGTATATAATCTGGTGGATTGCAGCTTTTGCAGTTGGTATTACATTAAATCGTACAATCTGGAGAAAGGCTCTGGATGCTACAGCAATCGGAGATGCGGAAGACCAGTTCCTTAGAAGAAATAAACTGAACGGTGGAACTGTATCGACTGAGCTGGATTTTTACGACGATCATTTTGACAGTGTAATGGAAATGAAGACAAGATCCTTTCAGTATGCGAATGTCGTTAAATTACTGGAATCGGAAGATGCATTTGCGGTTGTTGTGAAGACAGAACCGGACAGCAAAGGATCACCGAGAGCAATGTGCGGCTTCCCGAAGGATGCGCTGGAACAAGGAAGTATTGATGAGCTGAGAGCATTTTTATTGGAACGCTGTACGAATATGAGGCGCAAGAAAGTAAAGAAATTTTAAGATATTATTAAAGAACAGGACATGGAGAAGCAATGTAAGTGCTTTTCGTGTCCTGTTTATTTATTATGGCGACGAGGAAAAATGCAATATAAAAGTTTATAATTATGCATATTATTAATAGGAAACAACATGTTTGTGCATAAAAACCTGTAAAAAAGTTGATAAGATTTTAACAAAAAATAAAGGAAAATACTTGCAGATTGATGTCGGAAAAGATATAATATAATTGGCTAAAATTTGGTTTTACTTTTCCGAGAAGTATAAACCTTAAAATAAGGAAAATGGAGGGCTGGACTATGGGCAACATGGCAACAGAAAATGCAGCAGGTAATCGTATTTTATCGGTTCTTGATGCAGGAAGCTTTGTTGAGATCGGTGGCGCTGTAACAGCAAGAACAACAGATTTCAACATGCAGGACAAAGAAACTCCGGCAGACGGTGTGGTGACCGGATATGGAGTAGTAGACGGTAATTTAGTGTATGTGTACAGCCAGGATGCATCCGTATTAAACGGTGCGATCGGCGAGATGCATGCGAAGAAAATTGTAAACATCTATGATATGGCAATGAAAATGGGAGCGCCGGTGATCGGAATGATCGACTGCGCGGGACTGAGACTTCAAGAGGCAACCGATGCACTGGATGCTTTTGGTAAATTATATACAAAACAGGCACTTGCATCCGGCGTGATTCCGCAGATTACAGCAATCTTTGGAACATGCGGAGGAGGACTTTCCGTAGTTCCGGCTCTTTCTGATTTTACATTTATGGAAGTAGAGAAAGGAAAGCTTTTCGTAAACTCTCCGAACGCAGTTGCAGGAAATGAGATCTCCAGATGTGATACATCATCTGCAAAATTCCAGAGCGAGAAAGCTGGTCTGGTAGATGTTGCAGAGACAGAAGAAGAGATTCTTGCAGATATCCGTTCTCTCGTATGCATGTTACCTTCTAACAACGAAGATGATGCTTCCTATGAGACATGCGAGGATGATCTGAACCGTGTATGTGCAGATCTGGCGAATGCAGCAGAAGATACTGCAATCGCACTTGCAGAGATTTCTGATGACCATATTTTCTTTGAGACAAAACGTGATTTTGCGAAAGATATGGTAACAGGATTCATCAAATTAAACGGACTGACTGTTGGCGCCGTTGCCAATCGTTCAAAAGTATATAATGAAGAAGCAGAAGTTGTAGCAGAATTTGACGGATCTTTAACTGCTGACGGAGCAGATAAAGCAGCAGATTTTGTGCGTTTCTGTGATGCATTTGGAATTCCGGTGCTGACTCTTACGAATGTATCCGGATTTGCAGCAAGTGCATACGATGAGACACATCTTGCAAAAGCGGCAGCACGACTGACTTATGCATTTACAGAGGCAACTGTAGCAAAAGTAAACGTCGTGATCGGCAAAGCTTTTGGAAGTGCTTATGTAGCAATGAACAGCAAATCTGTCGGAGCAGATATGGTATATGCGTGGCCACAGGCAGAGATCGGTATGATGGATGCGAAGCTGGCTGCCAAAATCATGTATGCAGATACAGATGCTGAGACAATTAATGAGAAAGCAGCTGCTTATGCAAAGCTTCAGACAAGCCCGGATGCAGCAGCAAGAAGAGGATATGTGGATACGATCATCAATCCGGAAGATACAAGAAAATACATCATTGGCGCATTTGAGATGTTATTTACCAAGAGAGAGGATCGCCCGATGAAAAAACACGGAACAATTTAGAGAGGTGAGGCAAAGTGAAGAAAAAAATTAGCTTAATAATCTGTATGCTTGTAGCTGTATTATGCTTTACCGGTTGTTCCAATTCAGGCAATGAATTGAAGTATGACAAATCTTCTATTAAAGAATCAACAGAGTTTCTGATCAACTATTGCCAGAGTGCAGATGATGCGACGATTCAGCAGTGGGAAGATATGGACGACTTTAATCTGGAATATCAGCTGATGCAGTCAGGACTTCCGTATACAGCAGACGGATTTACCAGTGCACTGGAAAGCTGGCAGTCTGGAATCAAAGAGTGTGGAGCATATGTAAGTCATGGAGATTTCAAATATGAAACTTCCAAAGACGAACTTAAGGTTACAACAGCGGCAAAATTCAAAGACAGAGATGCCACATTGACATTTGTATATAACCAGAAATTAAAACTGGAGAGTATGACAGTTGACGGAAAATATTCCATGGGTGAAGTCCTGGAAAAAGCCGGCCTGAATACCGTACTTGGAATGGGAACGGTATTCGTTGTGCTGATCTTTATCTCCCTGATTATTTCTCTTTTCAGATTCATCCCTGCGCTGGAAGAAGCATGGAAGAACAGAGGAAAGAAATCGGCAAAAGAAGCTGAGGCTGTTGTAGTAGAAGAGGCAACACAGAGCGCATCTGCTGAGGCAGAAGATGTTACGGATGATACAGAGCTGGTAGCGGTTATTGCAGCGGCTATTGCAGAATATGAAGGAACAGGCACAGATGGATTTGTAGTAAGAAGCATCAGACGCCGTCCGTCTAATAAATGGAACGCATAGAGAATTTAGGAGGATTGAATCATGAAAAATTATACAATTACAGTAAACGGAAATGTATATGATGTAACTGTTGAAGAGAACGGCGCAGGCACAGCACCTGCAGCAGCACCAAGAGCAGCAGCACCTAAGGCAGCTCCTAAGGCAGCGCCGAAAGCAGCAGCACCTGCGGCTGGAAATGCCGGAAGCATTGAAGTAAAAGCAGGAGCAGCCGGAAAAGTATTTAAGCTGGAAGCAAGTGTCGGACAGAGCGTGAAGAAAGGTGATGCAGTTATCATCATTGAAGCAATGAAGATGGAGATTCCAGTAGTAGCTCCGGAAGACGGAACAGTTGCAAGCATTAACGTAGCAGTTGGAGACGCAATCGAATCCGGTGCAGTTTTAGCTACATTAAACTAATGTGAAACTGATTCCTTATGGAATGAATACGACTGGAGGTTAAGAAATGGAATATATAACATCAACATTGGGAAACCTCGTGCATCAGACAGCTTTTTTCAGTCTCACATGGGGCAATTTGATCATGATTGCTGTAGCATGTTTTTTCCTGTATCTGGCAATCGCGCGGGGGTTTGAACCTTTGCTCCTTGTGCCGATCGCATTCGGTATGCTGCTTGTTAATATCTATCCGGATATTATGCTGCATGCAGAAGATTCGGCAAATGGAACGGGCGGACTTCTGTATTATTTCTTTAAATTAGATGAATGGGCAATCCTGCCGTCTCTGATTTTCCTTGGAGTTGGAGCAATGACAGACTTTGGACCATTGATCGCGAATCCGAAGAGTTTCCTCTTAGGTGCTGCAGCACAGTTTGGTATTTTCGCAGCTTACCTTGGAGCGATGGCATTTGGATTCTCTGATAAAGCGGCCGCGGCTGTATCCATTATCGGTGGGGCGGATGGACCGACTTCCATCTTCCTTGCCGGAAAGTTACAGCAGACAGCAATTATGGGACCGATCGCAGTGGCGGCGTACTCGTACATGGCGCTTGTCCCGATCATTCAGCCGCCGATCATGAAGCTTTTAACAACAGAAAAAGAACGTAAGATCAAGATGGAGCAGTTAAGACCGGTATCCAAACTGGAGAGAATCCTGTTCCCGGTCATCGTTACAATCGTTGTTTGTGTGATCCTTCCTACAACAGCACCGCTGGTAGGTATGCTGATGCTCGGAAACCTCTTCCGTGAATCAGGTGTTGTAAGACAGTTGACAGAGACTGCTTCCAACGCACTGATGTATATCGTAGTTATCTTACTTGGTACATCTGTCGGAGCGACAACAAGTGCGGAAGCATTTTTGAACAAACAGACTATTTTCATCGTTATCCTTGGACTGATTGCATTTATGTTTGGTACAGCAGCCGGAGTATTATTCGGTAAGATCATGTGCAAAGTTACAGGGGGAAAAGTTAATCCGCTGATCGGATCAGCCGGAGTATCCGCCGTTCCAATGGCAGCCAGAGTATCCCAGAAGGTTGGAGCAGAGGCAGATCCTACGAACTTCCTTCTGATGCATGCAATGGGTCCGAACGTTGCCGGAGTTATCGGTACAGCAGTTGCAGCCGGAACATTTATGGCGATCTTCGGAGTTTAAGAACCGGATATTTCGTATGATAACGATTGAATACTGATTATATGGAGGAAGAAATAATGGCAGAAATTGAAAAAAAACCAATTAAAATAACAGAGACAATTCTGCGTGACGCACACCAGTCTCTGATTGCCACTCGTATGACAACAGAACAGATGCTTCCGATCATCGATAAGATGGACAAGGTTGGCTATCATTCTGTAGAGTGCTGGGGTGGTGCAACATTTGACGCATCTTTACGTTTCCTGAAAGAAGATCCATGGGAGAGACTTCGTAAATTCCGTGACGGATTTAAGAATACAAAATTACAGATGCTGTTCCGTGGACAGAATATCTTAGGATATCGTCCGTATGCAGATGATGTAGTAGAGTATTTCGTACAGAAATCGGTTGCAAATGGTATTGATGTGATCCGTATTTTTGACTGTTTGAATGACCTTAGAAACTTGCAGACGGCCGTTACAGCAGCAAACAAAGAAAAAGCAGAAGCACAGGTAGCGCTTTCCTATACACTGGGAGATGCTTATACACTGGATTATTGGGTAGATATCGCCAAGAGAATCGAAGATATGGGTGCTAATTCTATCTGTATCAAAGATATGGCGGGTCTGCTCCTTCCGTACAAGGCAACAGAGCTGATCGGTGCATTAAAAGAAGCTACAGATCTTCCGATCCAGCTTCATACACATTATACATCCGGTGTTGCTTCTATGACTTACTTAAAAGCAGTAGAGGCAGGTGTAGATGTCATTGATACTGCAATGTCACCATTTGCAATGGGAACATCACAGCCGGCAACAGAAGTTATGGTTGAGACGTTCAAAGGAACACCTTATGATACAGGTCTGGATCAGAAATTACTTGCGGAGATCGCTGATTACTTCCGCCCGATCCGTGACGATGCATTAGACAGCGGACTGCTGAACCCGAAGAACCTTGGTGTAAATATCAAGACTCTTCTGTATCAGGTACCGGGTGGTATGCTTTCAAACCTGACATCTCAGTTAAAAGAGCAGAATGCAGAAGACAGATACTATGAAGTACTGGAAGAAGTGCCGAGAGTAAGAAAAGACTTAGGTGAGCCGCCGCTTGTAACACCGTCTTCACAGATCGTAGGTACACAGGCTGTATTTAACGTACTGATGGGCGAGCGTTATAAGATGGCTACAAAAGAGACAAAAGACGTATTAAGTGGTAAATACGGTGCAACTGTAAAACCATTTAACGAAGAAGTGAAGAAGAAAGTATTAGGAGACGATGCTGAGATCATCACATGCCGTCCGGCAGATCTGATTCCGGCAGAATTAGATACACTCCGCAAAGAGTGTGCACAGTGGATCCAGCAGGATGAAGATGTATTAACTTATGCATTATTCCCGCAGGTAGCTGTTGACTTCTTCAAATACAGAGAAGCACAGCAGACAAAGATCGATCCGAATGCTGCTGATACAGAGAACGGAAGTTATCCGGTATAATAACTTCTTTTAATTAAAAATTGTATATTTTATATGCGATGCAGAAGTCCTGTCAGACAATGAAAGTTGTCCGGCAGGACTTTTTCATGTCCTGAAATACCTGGATTCATGTCCAAATGTATAAGAAAATTTTGTGATGTGCTATAATGTGTGATATCGGCAGGTGAATATGGTACATCTACATAGGTTTCACATACAAAGAGAATAATCATTCAGTGCCTGCCCTGCTACAAGCATAAAAGTAAGACGAAAGTCTTCGGATATGTGTACAGAGGGAGATGCGGGAATATATGCATTTAACAATAGCAATTATAGAAGACGAACAGCCGGCGCGTGAGCGAATCGGCGAGCTTGTCATACAGGAACTGTCCGGTGAGACGGAAGTTTATATAGAAAAATACGAAGACGCAGAGAGGTTCCTTAAAGCACTTGAAGTGAAGAAAGAAACAGCGTATCCGGACGTTGTAATCTCTGACATTGACCTTCCGGGAATGAATGGAATTGAACTGGGAGCGGAGTTAAAAGGAAACGGCATAGAAACATATCTCGTATTTCTGACGTCTTTTGCAGAATTTGCGGCAGACAGTTATATACTGGAGGCTTATCAGTATATTCTGAAGCGGGATATGAAAGAGCGACTCGGAGATGTGCTCCGGGGGATTGCGAAGGAAAAGCAAACGAGCGAACAGGATTTCCTGTGGGTTGGAGATCATGAGAAGAAGTTGTTTTATAAAGACATCATCTGTGTGAGTAAGGTAAAAGGGCAGAAATACTCGGAGTACAGAACGAAGAAAGAAGTGTACAGGGAGCGGATGCCTTTATTTCAGATACAGGAACAACTGGGAACAGATGCATTTATCATGGTCGGACGAAGTTGTCTTGTAAATATTGAACACATTGCGGGTATTTCAGCAGAGTCGATGCAATTAGATAATGGGGATGTAATCGGAGCCGGAAGAGAACTGATTTGGGAAGTGAAACAAAAAGTAACTGCGTACTGGAGAAAAAACTAATGGGAAGAGAAAGAAAATGGACAAGTGTCCAACTGATAAATATCATATTCTGCGGACTAATGCAGATTTTTTATTTCTTCCCGTGGCTTAAGTATAGCGGCCTGCATTGTTCTCTGCATCGGTATATTTTCCGAGCATTGACAAGAAATGATTACATAGAAGCGTTTAACAAGACGTACTATCCGGGAAAAGATCTGGGGATTTATGAACAGAAGATGGCAATCCTGGTCCTTGTTTATCTGATGAGTTTTCTGGTGGCGCAGGTAGTGGATCTGCTTCTTTTATACCGGAATATGAACCAGATTCCGTACCGAGATCATCAGGGACTGTTTTGGGTTATCGCGATGACGTGGGTGTTCTTCCTTGAATATGCAGATTATCAGGGAGCAGATGAGCAGTTTTATATTCCGATGTCCATGTTCATTTACCTGAATACGTGGCTTGTGGTCAAAGGTGTCCAGTATTTTGCATGTAGGATGACAGAAAGTTTGGAGTATATGAATCTTTCCAGCCAGAAAAAGCTGGAGCAGAAAGAACAGGAAGTACTGGAACTTAAGGTAAATGTGCTGGAAGAGCGGTTCAAAGGAATGTTAAAGAGCCTGCAGGTTGTCCATGACATGAAGAATCATCTGTTGGCGCTAAGGCGTTATGAACAGGAAAGAGACTGGGATGGGATTCACGAATATCTGGAAAAATTAAGTGATGCGATACTGGTGCATAATTATCAGGTGTGGACAGGAAACCAGATGCTGGATATGATTCTGAACCAGAAGATGCAGGATGCGAAAGACTCCGGTGTACAGATGACGATCCAGACGGAAGTATTTACAAAATTGCCGTTTACGGACTGGGAGATCATTACGCTATTTGGGAATCTTCTGGATAATGCACTGGAGGCAACGCAGAAAGTGACTTCGGAAAATCCATGGATCCATGTGAAATTTATAAGACGGAACCGGCTTTTTTACGTGGAGATTGAGAACAGTGCAGAGGAAGCAGTGAGAGTGGAAAATGGACAGTTCCGGTCGCAGAAAGAAGAAAACGGACTGCATGGATACGGTATGAAAAATGTTCGGGAAATCGTAGAAAAACATGAAGGTGATCTGCAATATATAACTACAGATACCAGTTTTCTTGTCAGTGTATCCATATATGACATGAAATAGAGAAAATCTTAGGATTGAGAGGAAAAAGAAATGCAGAAGAAAAAGAGCAGAAGAAAAGAAAAAATATGTGTCGGAGTCATCGGATACGCGATATTTCTGATCTATTCCATGTGGCCGGTTTACCGGCTCCGGGATGGGTATCATTCCTTTTATGGTGTTTTCCGATTATTGTCGCAGAAAGGAGCTGCCGCACTGACAGACAGTTGCCGGGATGTGTGGGACGGCAATATGGGAGCCATAAAGATTCAGGTTGGCCTGTTTGTAATTATGCAGATCGTGGCAGTATTGTATCTGATACTGCTGATTTTAAACAAATACCGGTATATCCAGCCGGTTGTGATCGGTATTGCGATCACAGAGATGTTTCTGAGTGATTATGCAGCTTACGGTACAGTTGCAGATAATGTGATGGCATTTATGTTTTTTGTGCCTATGGTAGTAATGAGTCTTCTTGAGCTTGCTCTGCAGAAGATGATCGATGTCTATGATGAAGCACTGGCAAGATCTAGAAATTATGAAGTGCAGGAACAGGAAAAGAAAGAAGAAGCGCACAGAAGACTGGATTTTCCGGGCAAATACACGAAACTTTTCTATCATATGATCTGGAAGAATTTCCGCTCTGACTGGAAAGATTACCGGCTTTTCCTATTCTGCGGAATCATGGTCGGAACACTGGCATTTTCCGGACTGGGAGCTTATGAGATGCTGTCTTCTTCCCACCGGGCTGATCTGTCTATGTATGGTGGCGAAGGACTTGGACGAATCCTGATCAATGCGATGATCCCGCTTGCGGCATGCTGCCTTTTCCTGATGGTATTTGTGCTGATCTTTTATCTCAGAAAATGGATTCAGAACTATAGTATCTTTGTAACACTCGGAATTAGAAGAAAGGCGCTCTGGACGATCGCCGGACTGGAAATCGGACTGGGATTTGTATTTTCCTATATAGGCGGAGTAATTGTCGGAAATGGAGTCCTTCTGCTTTTCCGTAAAATTGTCGGAAACATGGTGGGCGATCAGATCAATCTGTCATATGCAAGTAAAACAACGTATCTGGTATCACTTGCTGTTCTGTTCCTTGTCTATCTTGTTTCACTGATGGCGACAAGAGACATTGTGTCGGATTTTAACCTGATCTCAGCGGCAACACGTAATGTTGCAAAAGAGAAGATGCCGCGGAGGTTTTTGAAGATCATTACTGTGATCGGAGCTGCTATCTGCGGATACAGTGCTATTTCTTACAGCAAGATTTACAATTACGAGAAGATTACACTGATGCTGGCATTGTTTGTCGGACTGTTTCTTCTCTACCGCTTTGGCGGGACATTGTTGCTGCGAAAAGACAAGGCATCAAAAGGGTATCTGGGTACGCTTCTGAAACGCAATGACCGCTATCACCGTTCAAAGACAACTGCGTGGTATCTGGCAGCGCTTACAGCTTTGCATATCTGCGGAATGTTTTATTTTGCATTCCAGTCAGTATCTGTAACGGTTGCAGAACAACCGGAAAGCCTGTTCCCATATGATTTCATGTGCATTTCTTACGATGAAGACCAGAAGACATTTGAAAATCTGGAGAAACAGTACGGAGCAAAGGTTACGACTTATCCGATGGTAAGAATCTCGAATTCGGATAAAACGGAGAAGAATGAGGGCTATTATGAAAAACGAATACAGGGACAACAGATCGGTATTTCAGAATCTACTTATCATGCACTGAAAAAAGCAATTGATCCGGATTATAAACCACACTTTCTCCATCTGGATGCAAAGGGAGAGAAAGTCTATCTTGTGCACCAGCAGGACCGCTCTGTGAAAGCACAGCCGATAGACTGGACGTTTAGTAAGAAGAAACCCAATATCCATGTTGGCATTGTATGTGAAGGATATACCCCATATGAGCATTTTTCCGAGGAGACGACATATCAGCAACGTACAATCGCAGGCGAGGAGATTGGAAGCCTGACCGGATGTTTCCGCGATGGAAAACTGGAAAATCTCGTTGTGTTTTCGGATGCATTCTTCACAAAAGCACAGAATCTCTGGAAGACAACGAATGTGCTGAATGGTTCGTTTATTAAAAAGAAAACGGATGCGATTGAAGGGCTGACTGTGAAGCAGGGACCGACAAAACTGGTGTTGATAAACAGTAAAGCGAAAGATCACAAAGCAATCAAGAGAGAACTGGAAAAATTCCAGGAAAAACATAAAGAAGATCAGGCTTACGATGCGGAAATCGCAAATTATTATGCAAAGGATGAAAGTGTAAAAGACCTGCGTACGGAACGCATGATGAAGCTGATCGTGAACCTGTTTGTCACGGCAACAATGCTTTTTATAAGCATGTTCCTTGTCTATATTAAAGTGCTTTCTGAACTGGATGAGAAGAACAAAAGAGCCGAATTTTTCACTTGTATGGGTATGAGAAAGAAAGAGAGAATCCGCATTCTTCTCGGTGAATTACATCTGATGTTCTGGCTTCCGGGAGCGTTTACCGCGCTTGTGACAGCTGTATTTACCGGAATTACATTCTATGTGCGGATGTATACAAATGCAGTTAAGCTACAGTTTATAACTCACGCAGTATGGCTCTGGGGCGGCTATATTCTTGTAGAACTTCTGTTTATGTGGCTGCTTGGAAAGTTTATGGTTCGAAAGGTGGAAAAAGACGATGAATAATCAGGAAATCATAAAAGTAGAAGATCTGACACGGAATTATCGGATGATCTACGCAGAGAATCCGGAAGACCGGGAGATCAAGGTGTTAAAAGGACTGAATTTCGCTGTGAAGACAGAAGAATTTGTCGGGATCATGGGAAAATCCGGCTGTGGAAAGACAACGCTTCTGAAAGTGCTTGGTCTGATCGATAAACCAACCGATGGTACATTGTATTTCAATGGCGTGGATTCGAGAAAACTGTGGAGCGACGAGCTTGCTGATATCCGCAGAAGAAAAATGGGATTTGTATTTCAGGATTTTTATCTGCTTGACAGTCTTTCGGTAGAAGATAATATCATGGTTCCGATGGTGCTTGATAAAGCGCCGGTGAAGGACTGTCTGGAAAAAGTAGCTTATTATATGGAGAAATTTGGTCTGATGCATCTGACAAAGAAGAAACCGAATGAACTGTCCGGCGGGGAGCGTCAGCGGGTAGCAATCTGCCGCGCGCTCATTAATGATCCCGAACTCATCCTTGCAGATGAACCGACAGGCAATCTCGATACCCAGTCAGGACAGATCGTTATTGATGCACTGACCGAGATTAACGAGAAAATGAAGAAAACAATCCTTATGGTTACGCATGATCCGAAAATGGCAAGCTATTGCAGCCGGATTATTTTGCTGAAAGACGGACAGATTCTGGAAGAACTGAAAAGAGAAAAAGACCAGGATGCGTTTTACCACAGAATTGTGGACAAGATGCAGGAACTGTAGGAGGAGTGGATATGCATATACTGGAAGTGAAAGAACTGGTGCGTGATTACAGCATTATCAGTGAAGATAAAAAAGAAAGGACGCAGATCCATGTATTGAAGGGACTGGATTTTTCCGTGGAGGCAGGAGAATTCGTCGGAGTCATGGGTAAATCCGGCTGTGGAAAGACGACGCTCTTAAAGACTCTCGGTCTGATCCACCGTCCTACGTCCGGAAGTGTCTGGCTTGAAGGAGAAGATACCGGAAAACTGCCGGAAGAAAAGAGGGCAGACATCCGCAACCGGAAGATCGGATTTATTTTTCAGGATTTTTACCTGATGAACAGTCTGTCTGTTGAAGAAAATATTATGCTTCCGATGATGATCGCAAAGAGCGAGCCGGAAGAAATGAGGAAAAGAGCTGCCGCCTATGCCACGCAGTTTGAGATTACACATCTGCTTAAGAAATATCCATACGAGCTGTCCGGCGGAGAGCGTCAGAGAGTGGCGATCTGCCGTGCACTCATGAATGAACCGGAACTGATTCTTGCAGATGAACCGACAGGAAATCTGGATTCCCAATCCGGGCAGATCGTGATTAATGCGCTTGGAAAAATCTCGAAAGAACTTGGAAAAACGATTCTTATGGTGACGCATGATCCAAAGATGGCGAGCTGTTGCGGGCGGATTCTGCTTCTGAAAGATGGAGTTATTCTCAAAGAATTGAAGGCAGGGGAAGACAAAGATGCATTTTACAGGGAAATAACCGGGCAGATGGAATGTTTATAGTCCTTGAATATTTTCTCAAATTTATATATAATGGATACGGTAAATTGAGAAGAAAAGGACAAAAACGATATGGGAAATAAAAATGAATTACTTCAGAAGATAGATGAAGGTTATTCAAAATTCAGCAAAGGTCAGAAAAAACTGGCGGATTTTATCAAAGAAGATTATGATAAAGCGGCATTCCTGACTGCTGCGAAGATGGGGGAAGAAGTCGGCGTCAGTGAGTCTACGGTTGTAAGATTTGCGATGGCGCTTGGATATGACGGCTATCCGGGATTCCAGAAAGCGCTGGGCGAGATGGTCCGTACCAAATTAAATTCCATCCAGAGAATGGAAGTCACATATGGACGCATCAGTCAGGGCGAGATACTGACATCTGTATTACAGTCAGATATTGATAAGATCAAGCTGACGATGCAGTCCATTGACCATGAATCATTTGAACTTGCAGTGGAGACGATTCTGAATGCGAAGAAGATCTATGTGATCGGTATCAGAAGCTGTGCACCGCTTGCAAGTTTTCTTGGGTTTTATCTGAACCTGATCTGTGATAATGTAGTTGCTGTGCACACAAACAGTTCAAGTGAGATTTTTGAACAGCTTATCCGGATCGATGAAGACGATGTGATCATCGGAATCAGCTTCCCGCGGTATTCCATGCGTACTTTAAAAGCGCTGGAATTTGCAAGCAACCGCAAGGCAAAAGTAATCACGTTGACAGACAGCGTCCATTCGCCGATGACGTTATATTCTTCCTGCAATCTGATCGCACGAAGTGACATGGCGTCTATCGTAGATTCACTTGTAGCACCTCTGAGCGTGGTAAATGCGCTTGTGGTAGCACTTTGTATGAAGAAGCAGGATGAAGTCATCACAACACTGGAGACGCTGGAACGGATCTGGGATGAGTATCAGGTATACAGCAAAGATGAACTAAACATGGTAGATGATAAAGTAGAACTGTCTTCGTCCAAAGCACAGATAGATGGAGAAGAGACTTATGAATAAAGTATTAATCGCAGGCGGTGGCGCTGCGGGCATGATGGCGGCAGTTATGGCGGCAAGAGAAGGTTGCGCGGTTACACTGTTTGAAAAAAATGAAAAACTGGGCAAGAAGGTATTTATCACAGGAAAAGGTCGTTGCAATCTGACAAATGCCTGTGATGTAGAAGATCTGTTTCCGGCAGTGAAAACGAATGCGAAGTTTCTGTATAGTAGTTTTTACGGATTTACAAACCAGGATGTCATGGATTTCTTTGAAGAGCTTGGCATGCGGACGAAGATTGAACGAGGGGAACGGGTATTCCCGTTATCTGATCATTCTTCCGATGTGATCCGCACTTTGGAAGAAGAGATGAAGAGACTTGGTGTGAAGATCTGCCTGAATACATCTGTGAAGAAGATTGAAGCGAAGGACGGGCATTTTACAGGCGTCGTATTATCTGATGGAAAGAAAGTGTCCGGAGATGCGTGTGTCGTTGCAACCGGAGGCATCTCTTATCCGTCTACAGGTTCTACCGGGGACGGCTACCGGTTTGCAAAAGAACTGGGACTTGAAGTGACAGACTGTCTGCCGTCGCTTGTACCGATGGAGACTCAGGAAGACTGGGTGCCGGAGCTTCAGGGACTGTCTCTTCGAAATGTAAATGCGGTTATCAGAGACGGTAAGAAGAAGCTGTATGAAGACTTTGGAGAGATGCTTTTCACGCACTACGGCGTCAGCGGTCCGCTTATGTTAAGTGCCAGCAGTGTAATTGGCAAGAAACTAAAAGATCATCCACTGACATTGGAAATCGACTTGAAACCGGCATTGTCTATAGAGCAGCTCGATCAGAGAGTCCTACGTGATTTTGAAGAAAACCATAACCGACAGTTCAAGAATGCGATCCACAAGCTGTTTCCGGCGAAACTCATTCCGGTGATGCTCAAACTTAGCGGAATCGATCCGGAGAAAAAGGTCAATGTAATTTCCAGAGAGGAAAGACAGCATTTTGTTTCCCTGATCAAAAAAATTCCAGTGACATTAACCGGACTGCGCGGCTATAATGAGGCAATCATCACAAAAGGTGGTGTCAGCGTGAAAGAGATCGATCCGGGCACGATGGAGGTAAAGACAGTATCTGGCTTGTATTTTGCAGGAGAAGTACTGGATCTGGATGCAGTGACCGGAGGATTTAATTTACAGATTGCATGGTCTACTGCATGTGCGGCTGCAAGAGCCTGTGCATGGCAGAAATAAATGGATATGTATATGCTTACGTGCTGTTTTGGAAAACAGACAAAGATTGTAACGGGAAGGCACGTGAGTTTGAAAAGCAAGCTATATATTATTAAAATTAAATAAAACAGATAGAGAAAGAGGGCAGAAGAATGGGATATAATATCGCAATTGACGGACCGGCAGGAGCCGGAAAAAGCACCATTGCGAAACTGGTGGCAAAAGAAAAAGGATACATTTATGTAGATACAGGAGCGATGTACCGTGGAATGGCAATTTATTTTCTGGAAAAGAATATTTCGCCGGAAGATACAGAAACGATCGCAGCAGACTGCAAGAATGTAAAAGTAACGATCGGCTATGAAGAAGGCGGACAGCAGGTCTACTTAAACGGTGAGAATATCACAGGGAAATTAAGAGAAGAAGCAGTAGGAAATATGGCGTCTAAGATCTCTGCAATCCCGGCAGTCAGAGAAGCACTTTTAGGACTGCAGAGAGATCTTGCAAAAACAAAAGATGTTGTCATGGACGGACGTGACATCGGTACCTGTGTATTACCAGATGCAGATGTGAAAGTATTTTTAACTGCAAGTGTACAGACAAGAGCAAAACGTCGTTTTGATGAACTGACAGAAAAAGGTGAAACTTGTGATCTCGCCGAGATTGAAAAAGACATTGAAGAGCGCGACAGAAGAGATATGACGAGAGAGATCGCACCGCTTAGACAGGCAGAAGATGCGACACTCGTAGACAGCTCAGATATGACAATCCCGGAAGTAGTTGCCGCAATTACGGCGCTCTGCCATTAGGAGGCATATATGAAAGTTGAACTTGCGAAGACAGCGGGATTTTGCTTCGGAGTAAAGCGGGCAGTGGATACTGTATACAGACAGATAGAAGCACACCCAGACAGTCCGATTTACACATACGGACCGATCATCCATAATGAAGAAGTCATCAAAGATATGAAAAAACACGGCGTGAAGGTGATTGGAAGCGCAGAAGAGCTGGAGAATCTGGACAGCGGAATCGTAATCATCCGGTCTCACGGAGTAGCAAAAGAAGTCTACGATTTGTTGACTGAAAAAGGACTGACCTGTGTGGATGCAACCTGCCCATTTGTCAAGAAAATCCATAAAATTGTCCAAGAGCAGAGCGCACAGGGTGCACACATTGTTGTGATCGGAAATTCGGAACATCCTGAAGTGCAGGGCATTAAAGGATGGAGTGGAAATGATGTGACAGTCATCCAGACTGTAGAAGAAGCGAAAAGTTTTCAATTAAAAAATAAAAAGCAAAAACTGTGTGTCGTATCTCAGACGACATTTAATTACAATAAATTCAAAGATATAGTTGAAATTATTGAAAAAAAGAGGTATGATATACTTGTTTTAAATACGATTTGCAGTGCAACAAAAGAACGCCAGGAAGAGGCTCGCGACATTGCAAAGAGGGTGGACGCTATGATTGTTATAGGAGACAAGAGAAGCTCTAATACCCGCAAACTATTTGAGATATGCAGTAATGCATGTGCGGATACGTACTATATACAGACACTTGACGATTTTGATATGAATCAATTAAGGTCCGTGGAAACAGTAGGTATTACAGCAGGGGCATCCACGCCCAAGAAAATAATTGAGGAGGTTCAAAATAATGTCAGAATTAACTTTTGAACAAATGTTGGAAGAATCATTTAAGACAATCAGAAATGGAGAAGTCGTAGATGGTACAGTCATTGATGTAAAACCGGATGAGATCATCTTGAATATCGGCTACAAAGCAGACGGTATCATTATGAGAAATGAGTATACGAACGAACCTAACGTAGATCTGACAACAGTCGTATCTGTTGGAGATCCAATGACAGTAAAAGTACTGAAAGTAAACGACGGAGAAGGTCAGGTGCTGTTGACATACAAGAGACTGGCTGCCGAGAAAGGAAATGAGAGACTGAAAGAAGCTTATGAGAACCATGAAGTTCTGAAAGCTCCGGTTGCACAGATCCTTGGCGGTGGATTGAGCGTAGTTGTTGATGAGGCAAGAGTCTTTATCCCTGCAAGTCTTGTATCTGATACCTACGAGAAAGATCTGAGCAAATATCAGGATCAGGAGATTGAATTCGTTATCAGTGAGTTTAATCCTAGAAGAAACCGCGTGATCGGTGACAGAAGACAGCTTCTTGTTGCAGAGAAAGCAGAAAAACAGAAAGAACTGTTTGCTAAATTACAGGTTGGAGATACTGTAGAAGGAACTGTTAAGAATGTTACAGACTTCGGAGCGTTTATCGACCTTGGCGGAGTAGACGGACTCCTTCACATCTCAGAGATGTCTTGGGGACGCGTTGAGAATCCGAAGAAAGTATTCAAAGTTGGCGATGAACTGAAAGTCCTGATCAAAGACATTCACGATACAAAGATCGCGCTCAGCTTAAAATTCCCGGAGACTAATCCATGGGCAGATGCAGCTGAGAAGTATGCAGTAGGAACTGTAATCGAAGGAAAAGTTGCAAGAATGACAGACTTCGGAGCATTTGTTGAATTAGCTCCTGGAGTAGATGCACTTCTTCATGTATCACAGATTTCCAGAACACATGTTGATAAACCGTCTGATGTACTGTCTGTAGGACAGACAGTAACAGCTAAGATTGTTGATCTTAATGAAGCTGACAAGAAGATCAGCCTGAGCATGAAAGCTTTAGAGCCGGCTGAGTCAGAGGCTTCACAGAACGAAAGCTCTGAAGAGTAATCGTACTGTAAGAATTCAAGCGTATATATAAAAGCGAAAGAGAAAAGATAGAGGTTTCATACCTCTATCTTTTGTGTGTCTGAACATCTGTTAAAAAATGAACAAGATGTTCATTAAAATGTACAAAAAAATCACTTGACACACTGGTAAGTCTGGTGCTTTTTGGGTATAGTTAATATGAAAATTAAAAGGAAGGAAGGAAAAGGGAATGGCATTGTTAACTTTTAAGGGTGGTATTCATCCGGATGACGGTAAGCGTCTTGCAAAAGACAAGGCAATCGTTGATGTTAAACCCACAGGAGATCTGGTATATCCGGTTTCCCAGCACATCGGGGCGCCTGCCAATCCGATCGTAGCAGTTGGCGATCATGTTTTAAAAGGACAGATGATAGCAGAAGCCGGAGGATTTGTTTCTGCACCAATCTATGCTTCAGTATCAGGAACAGTTAAGGCGATCGCTCCACATTTGAACCCGACTGGAGGTACTGTCAACAGCATTGTCATTGAAAATGATGGTGAATATAAAGAAGTAGAATATCCTGCGGTAAAACCAGTTGATGAGATGACAAAGGAAGAGATCCTTAACGCAATTGGCAACGCAGGTGTTGTTGGTATGGGAGGAGCAGGTTTCCCGACCAGAGTTAAGCTTTCTCCAAAAGAACCTGACAAGATTGATTACATTATTGCAAACTGTGCAGAATGTGAACCATATATCACAGCAGACTACAGAACAATGATCGAAACACCGGAGAAACTGGTAGAAGGTATGAAGATCGTTCTGAGACTTTTCGATAACGCGAAAGGTATATTCGGTGTTGAGGATAACAAACCAGATTGTATCGCAAAATTAAAAGAACTCACAGCAGGTGACCCACGTCTGGAAGTTCTGGCGCTTAAGACAAAATACCCACAGGGTGGTGAGCGTCAGCTTATTTATGCGACGACAGGTCGTGCGATTAACTCTGCTATGCTTCCGGCAGATGCAGGATGCGTTGTAGACAACGTTGCAACACTTGTAAGCATTTATCAGGCTGTAGCAGAAGGAAAACCTTCTATGGAACGTGTCGTAACAGTCAGCGGAGATGCAGTGAATGAACCAGGTAACTTCCGTGTTCCGTTTGGTATGAACCAGGCTGAGCTGGTAGAAGCTGCCGGTGGATTCAAGACAGAGCCGGAGAAATTGATTTCAGGTGGTCCGATGATGGGATTTGCAATGTTTTCACTAGATGTTCCGGTTACAAAGACATCATCATCCATTCTTGGATTTACAAAAGACGAAGTAGCAAAATTCGAGCCAACCGCATGTATTAACTGCGGACGATGCGTAGATGCCTGCCCAAGCCGTCTGATTCCATCTCGACTTGCAGATTATGCAGAGCATCATGACGAAGAGACCTTTACAAAACATAATGGTCTGGAATGTATGGAATGTGGATCATGCAGTTTCGTCTGTCCGGCAAAACGTCAGTTGAAACAGGCAATCGGTTCTATGAGAAAAATTGCACTTGCTAATCGTAAGAAGAAAAAATAAGAGAAGAGAGGAAGAGGTGAACAAACGTGAGTGAGAACAATTATAAACTGTCATCTTCACCACATATTCGTGACAAAGTTACCTCCAGCAATATCATGCTTATGGTTGTTATTGCACTTTTGCCGGCTTCGGCATTCGGAGTTTATAACTTTGGAATACCAGCACTGATCGTACTGATCAGCACAACCGTATCAGCGGTTCTTACAGAGTACATATATGAGAAACTGATGCACAAGAAGATTACCATCAACGACTGGAGTGCAGTTGTTACCGGTCTGTTGCTTGGCCTTAACATGCCGGCTTCAGCACCATGGTGGATGGGCGCTCTTGGTAGTGTATTTGCAATTCTCGTTGTAAAACAGTTATTCGGAGGACTGGGACAGAACTTCATGAACCCGGCGCTCGGTGCAAGATGTTTCCTGCTGATTTCTTTTGCAGGACCGATGACAAAGTTTGTTTACGATGGAGTATCCGGACCGACACCGCTTGCTACTTTAAAAGACGGTGGCTCTGTTGATTCCATGAAGATGCTTATCGGAACAATTCCGGGAACAATCGGTGAGACATCTGTGATCGCAATCATTATCGGAGCAGTATTCCTTATTATGCTTGGTATTATTGATTTGCGTATTCCGGGAACATACATTGTATCCTTTGTTATTTTCGTCGGAATTTTCGGACCATTTACAAAAGCACATGTAGGATTCTTTGATCCACAGTACATCACAGCACACCTTTGCGGTGGTGGTCTGATGCTCGGAGCATGGTTCATGGCAACCGATTATGTAACATCTCCGATTACGAAAAAAGGACAGTATGTATATGGTATCCTTCTTGGAGTACTGACCGGACTGTTCCGTCTGTTCGGTGGTTCCGCAGAAGGGGTATCTTATGCGATCATCATCAGTAACCTTTTAGTCCCACTGATTGAAAGAGTTACTCTTCCAAAACCATTTGGTAAAGGAGGAGAAAAATAATGAAGAAAAATCCAATTATTAAGAATGCACTTATTCTTACAATTATTACATTAATCGCAGGATTAGGTCTTGGCTTTGTATATGAGATCACCAAAAACCCGATCGCACAGGCGCAGGAAAAAGCTAAGAAAGAAGCATGGCAGGCGGTATTTACAGATGTAGATGCGAATGCTTTTGAAGCACAGGACGTAGATGCGAAGATTGCAGATAAAGCGATCAAATCAGTCGGTGCAAAAGCAACTGTCGATGAAGTCTGTAAAGCAGGTGACAAAGGATATGTAATCACAACCACAGACAAGGAAGGTTATGGTGGAGATATCCAGATTACAGTAGGTATTACTTCTGATGGTACAGTAAACGGAATTTCTATCTTATCGATCAGCGAGACAGCCGGTCTTGGTATGAAAGCAAAAGAGCCGAAGTTCTACAATCAGTACAAGGGCAAGAAAGCTGAGAAATTCGTTGTATCAAAAGATGGTGGAGACGGTGAACAGATCGATGCAATCAGTGGTGCAACAATTACATCACGTGCAGTTACAGGAGCTGTCAACGTAGCACTGGCTTATTATCAGAATGCATTTTAGGAGGTAGCAGACATGAACAGATGTACTGAAAGACTATATAATGGTTTAGTTAAAGAGAATCCTACCTTCGTGCTGATGCTTGGTATGTGTCCTACACTTGCCGTAACTACATCCGCAACCAATGGTGTTGGTATGGGTTTGTCAACAACAGTAGTATTGGTATTATCCAATATGCTGATTTCCATGTTACGTAAGATCATCCCGGATTCAGTCAGAATGCCGGCATTCATCGTAGTCGTAGCATCATTCGTAACAATTGTACAGTTTCTTCTGGAAGGTTTTGTACCGAGTCTTTATGACGCACTTGGTCTTTACATTCCACTGATCGTAGTAAACTGTATTATCTTAGGACGTGCAGAAAGCTATGCTTCCAAGAACCCGGTTCTTCCGTCAATCTTTGACGGTATCGGTATGGGACTTGGATTTACTGTAGGTCTTACATGTATTGGTATTGTACGTGAGCTGATCGGAGCAGGACAGATCTTCGGTAAACAGATTATTCCGATCGCTGACGAAGCAGCAGGAAAAGCCGGATATGTACCGGTTACAATCTTTATTCTTGCACCGGGAGCATTCCTGGTACTTGCAGGACTGGTTGCTCTTCAGAACAAGATCAAAGCCAATGCTGCCAAGAGGGGTAAAGAAGTTGTAGAAGCTAAGGGATGCGGCGAAGGCTGTGCATCATGTAATGGATGCGGCGGAAAAGTATTCCCTACAGGAAACGAAGAATAGGAGGAGTACATAGATGAAAGAATTATTACTTATCGCAATTGGATCTGCGATTGTCAACAACGTTGTACTCAGCCAGTTCCTGGGAATCTGTCCATTCCTTGGAGTATCCAAAAAGGTTGAGACTGCTTCCGGTATGGGAGGAGCTGTAATCTTCGTTATTACAATCGCATCATTCTTTACAAGTTTGATTTATAAGTTTATTTTGTTACCATTGAATATTTCTTACCTGCAGACGATCGTATTCATTCTCGTAATCGCTGCACTGGTACAGTTTGTAGAGATGTTCCTGAAGAAGAGCATGCCGTCTCTGTATAATGCACTTGGTGTGTATCTTCCTCTGATCACAACAAACTGTGCAGTACTTGGTGTAGCACTTACAAACGTTCAGAATGAGTATTCTATTCTGGAAGGTGTGATCAATGGTATCGGTACTTCTGTCGGATTTGCAATCGCAATTGTGATCATGGCAGGTATCCGTGAAAAGATCGAATACAATGATGTATCTGAGTCATTCCAGGGAACTCCTATCGTACTGCTTACAGCAGCACTGATGTCAATTGCGTTCTTTGGATTCTCAGGATTAATATAGGAGGAAACAGACTATGAGTATAACAGGTATTATTTTAGCTGCTGCAATCGTAGGCGGCACCGGATTATTCATTGGTGTGTTCCTTGGTATTGCAGGAAAGAAATTTGCAGTAGAAGTAGATGAGAGAGAAGAAGCAATCCTTGAAGTATTGCCTGGAAACAACTGTGGTGGTTGTGGATATGCAGGATGTTCCGGACTTGCAGCTGCTATTGTGAAAGGCGAAGCTGAAGTTGGAGGATGTCCGGTCGGTGGAGCTCCGGTTGCAGCAAAGATTGGTGCGATCATGGGACAGGAAGCCGGTGCACAGGTACACGAAGTAGCATTTGTAAAATGTGCAGGAACCTGTGACAAAGCAAAACAGGAATATGAATATCACGGACTGAACGACTGTGTTATGATGAACATGATGCAGGCGGGAGGACCGAAAGGATGTAATTATGGATGTCTTGGAGAAGGAACATGTGTGAAAGCCTGTCCGTTTGATGCCATCCATATTGTAAACGGAGTTGCTGTTGTAGATAAAGAAGCATGTAAAGCATGTGGTAAATGTGTGGCAGTTTGTCCGAAACACCTGATCGAGATTGTACCGTATGACCAGAAACACCTCGTACAGTGCAGCTCTAAGGACAAAGGTAAAGATGTTATGTCTGTATGTTCCGTTGGATGTATCGGATGTAAGATGTGTGAGAAGATCTGTAAATTCGACGCTGTTAAGGTTGAGAATAACATTGCACATATTGATCCGGAAAAATGTATCGGATGCGGTGCATGTGCAGCAAAATGTCCGAAGAAGATCATTCTGTAGAAGAACGTCTTTTTCAGAGATTTATGAAATTGGGATACAGGAGAATCGTATGAAAAGATCTTTCAAAACGATAATATCCGAAGGATATGAACAATTCATAAAAGATATAAAGCAAACAAAATGGGCGATTATTGTTATAATCGCCTATTTTGTGTTTGGTAGAAAATTTATTTATAGTATTTGTCCGCTCATTATTCTTACCGGATATCCATGTCCGTCCTGCGGACTTACAAGAGCCGGTATCCGGCTATTGCATTTTGATTTTGAAGGAGCATGGCATATGCATCCATTTATCTATGTGGTTGCAATTCTTGTATTTCACTATTGTTGGAACCGTTATATCAGGCTTCAGTTAAGGCAGCCAAAGAGTATGAAGATACTTGCAGGAATCGCACTTGTGGCACTTGTGATTTTTTATATTTACCGCATGGTGTGTTATTTTCCGGGGGAACCACCGATGAGCTATTACTCTGGGAATCTGCTGCATACTTGCAAAAATTTCCTTGCAAATTTATTTGTCCAATGATTTTATATAATAAATTTTTAATTTGGATATCATTCCGAAACCTGTGTCAACAGAATGAATCTGTATCAAATCTGTTAATCATTCTGAATAACAGGATTATTCGGTGTCAACTCTTATGATCTGCTGTCTGTATTCATTAAAGAATGGAATCTTAAACTTATCAGTTAAAACACTCTCATATAAATTAGCAGCCTGGATATCTGTGTGGAGCATGGAAAGCCCTGTCTCTGATAAGCTGTCTGTCTGTGTTAGCTTCGTAATCAATGGGATGCGAGAAGTCTGCTTAAGTATTGTAAGGACAGAAGACTGATCCATTCGGAAACCGAGAAGGCGTGCATACTGACAATTTCCACGAGCCTGATAATCCAGCATATCTGCGGTTTTAATCTGCAAAAGAATATGAAGCAGTGACCGGCTGATTCTTGTATAGGTAAGATCTCTTGATTTCAGAAGATCACAAAACTGTTCGTAAGAGATCAGGTCATCAATGTGATTCATGATCCGGTTTGCAAGATCCTCTGTGATATCAAGATATTTCATAAGAGAATCTGAAGTTTCGTTCATAAGCCGGTATTTCAGAAGAAGTGAAAAATCATTTGCATATACCGGATACCGAATCAGGTGTGTATCCCGAAGAAGATCAATGCAAGCAGAAGGTACCTGGTCTTCCAGTCTTGTCAGTACATCAGAGAGCGGTGGTTCGTCGTAAATGCTGTCACTTCTTAAATGAATCGAACTTCCGGCCTGCGCAAGGAGTCTGCGGATCGCAGAGGCAGAACTGTAATTTCCGGACAGATCCCGATCATGATAACCGGACTCTTTACGCTGGATTGTATAGCCTTTGATCAGGCTTCCGGTCTGATATAATGCTTTGATATATTCGATGCCGAGAATGTTGTTCGGTTCATCCAGTACCTGATCCACATTTTCATCTTTTAAATAGGAGGATAATGCCTGCTGCCTTGCGCGCGGAAAAGAAAGCCCCTTGCGCAGTGCTTCTTTCAGATAGAAGGTATAATCCTCCGGTTCCTCTGTAAGAATCCCGGCGATACGTTCCAGTAGTGCATAGTTTCCACATTCACTTCCGAAACAGAGTGCATCTACACAGCCAAGATGGTTAAGCAAAGAAACAGCACCTGTGGCGAAATATTCGGCGCTTCCAGTTGCGTAGCAGACCGGAAGTTCAAAGACGGCGGCAACACCACTTTCCAGAGCTACCTGGGCGCGCAGATGCTTTGGCATGATCGCGGGTGTTCCACGCTGTACATAATTTCCACTCATAATAACAAGAACAGCGTCTGCTCCGGTGATTTCTTTTGCTTTTCTTATATGGTATAAATGCCCGTTATGAAAGGGATTGTATTCAGCAATCAGTCCGACAATTTTCATAAAAAATCTCCTTGTATATCTATTTGAAATTGATTATACTATAAAAAGGGACTTTAGGTCAAAAAAGTCATTATTTTCACATTTTGTTTATTACAATTGTTTTCAGGAGAGAAAGGAGGATATATATGAGCCAGGAAATCGAAGATATACTGACAGAAGATGAGATTAAAGAGATGTTGGAAAATCGGCAGTACAAAGAATTAAAAGAACAACTGGAAAGTAATATGTATCCTGTTGACCTCGCTGAGATTTTAGAGGATTTTGACCAGAAGCAGCTTGTTATGATCTTCCGGCTTCTTGCTAAAGAAGAAGCGGCTGAGACGTTTACTTATATGAACAGTGACATGCGTGAGATTCTGATTAATGCACTGACTGATTCCGAGCTGGAAGAAGTCATGGAAGAGATGTATCTGGATGATACGGTCGATGTGCTGGAGGAGATGCCGGCGAATGTTGTTGACCGTCTCCTGATGGTGACAGATGAAGAGACAAGAGTGCAGATCAATCAGCTCCTGCAATATCCGGAGGACAGTGCGGGCAGCATTATGAATGTGGAGTATATTGCACTCCGTAAAGAGATGACGGTTGCAGAATCTATTTTGAAGATTCGTCAGGTCGGTTTGAACCGGGAGACAATTTATACCTGTTATGTCACGGAAAAGCGTAAGCTTATCGGTCTTGTAGATGTCAAAGAATTACTGACGACCAGTGAATCGAAGACAGTGGAAGAGATCATGGAGACAAACATGCTCTATGCACATACAACAGATGACCAGGAGGAAGTTGCACTGACGATCCGCAAATACGGTCTGATCGCACTTCCAATCGTAGACCATGAGATGTGTATGGTCGGTATCGTAACAGTAGATGACGCAATGGATGTATTGCAGGAAGAGACGACGGAAGATATCAGTATCATGGCGGGTGTCAATCCGAATGAAGAATCTTATTTTGGGACAACGGTTATGGAACATGTGAAGAGCCGAATCCCATGGCTTCTGTTTCTGATGCTATCGGCAACCGTGACACAGATGATCATGAACAGTTATGAATCAGCGCTTGCCATTATGCCGCAGCTCGCAGGATTTGTCCCGATGTTGACAGGTACCGGAGGAAACTGCGGTTCCCAGAGCTCAACACTGGTGATCCGGGGACTGGCAGTCGGCGAGATTGAATTCCGGGATCTCCTGAAAGTAATATGGAAAGAAATCCGTATCGCAGTATGTATCAGTATTGTGCTTGCTGTGGTAAATGGACTGCGAATTATGCTGATGGGGCAGGGCGATGCGCTGATGGCATTTACGATCGGTCTGACGATGGCTTGTACCGTTGTGATCGCCAAAGTTGTTGGATGTACACTTCCGCTTATCGCAAAGCGGGTAGGTCTGGACCCGGCGATTATGGCAACACCTCTGATTTCAACACTGGTAGATATCAGCACGATCAGCGTATACTTTGCAATTGTCAGTGCAGTATTTCAGTTATAGATGCGTGATATATGCATATAGACAGAAAAAATGAGATAAAGTGACAGAATGTATGAAAAAATACACATAAGAGACCTTGTTTGCAAGGTCTCTTTGTATTATAATAGTCCTATCTGAGAAAATATGGAAAGGAGTCTATTTATCATGGGATTCATAGATGAGATTAAAGCAAAAGCAAAAACAAGCAAAAAGACAATCGTTCTTCCAGAAACAGAAGACAGCAGAACTTATGAAGCAGCAGAAGCTGTATTAAAAGAAGGAACAGCTAATCTGATCCTGATCGGAAGCGAAGAAGAGATCGCAAAGAACAAAGGATCTTTTGATATCAGCGGAGCTACTATTGTAGATCCTGCAACGTCTGAAAAGACAGACGCATACATTGCAAAACTTGTTGAATTAAGACAGAAAAAAGGAATGACAGAAGAACAGGCAAGAGAGCTTCTTCTGACAAATTACTTATATTATGGTGTTATGATGGTTAAGATGAAGGATGCTGACGGTATGGTATCCGGAGCATGCCATTCTACAGCAGATACATTAAGACCATGCCTTCAGATCCTGAAGACAAAACCAGGTACAAAACTCGTATCCGCTTTCTTCGTAATCGTAGTACCGGATTGCGATATGGGAGCTGACGGAACATTTGTATTTGCAGATTCCGGTCTGGAGCAGAATCCGGATCCAGAGAAACTTGCAGCAATCGCACTTTCTTCTGCAGATTCTTTCGAACTGCTGACAGGAAAAGAGCCAATCGTTGCAATGCTTTCACACTCTACTAAGGGAAGTGCAAAACATCCTGACGTAGACAAAGTTGTAGAAGCTACACGTATTGCAAAAGAAAATGCAAAAGAAGGTTTATTATTAGATGGAGAGTTCCAGCTTGACGCAGCAATCGTTCCGGAAGTTGGAGCATCCAAAGCACCGGGCAGCCCGGTTGCAGGTAAAGCAAATGTACTCGTATTTCCAGACCTGGATGCTGGTAATATCGGATACAAACTTGCACAGAGACTTGGTAAAGCAGAAGCTTACGGTCCTTTAACACAGGGAATTGCAGCGCCGGTTAATGATCTTTCAAGAGGATGCAGCGCAAAAGACATTGAAGGTGTTGTTGCCATTACAGCTGTACAGTGTATGGCTGAAGAATAAAAAAGAGAGGAAAAAAGATTATGAACGTATTAGTAATCAACTGTGGAAGTTCTTCATTGAAGTTCCAGCTGATCAATTCTGATTCAGAGCAGGTTCTTGCAAAAGGACTTTGTGAGAGAATTGGAATTGATGGAAGCCTTACTTATCAGCCGGCAGGCGGAGAGAAAGTCAAATCTGACAAAGCTATGCCGACTCATACAGAGGCTATTCAGTTCGTTATTGACGCACTGACAGATGACAAGACAGGTGTCGTAAAAGACTTAAAGGAAATTGGGGCAGTCGGACACCGTGTTGTACATGGCGGAGAGAAGTTTGCCAAATCTGTAGTAATTACAGATGAAGTTATGAAAGCAATCGAAGAGTGTAATGACCTTGCACCTCTTCATAACCCAGCTAACCTGATTGGTATCAATGCATGCCAGAAATTAATGCCGGGTACGCCGATGGTAGCTGTATTTGATACTGCTTTCCATCAGACAATGCCAGCAAAGGCATATATGTATGGTCTGCCATATGAGTATTATGACAAATACAAAGTAAGACGTTATGGATTCCACGGAACAAGCCACAGTTTTGTATCCAAGAGAGCTGCTGAACTTGTTGGGAAACCATATGATGCAGTGAAGACAATCGTTTGTCATCTTGGTAACGGTGCAAGTATCTGTGCTGTAGAGAATGGTGAATCCGTAGATACATCTATGGGACTGACTCCACTGGAGGGTCTTGTAATGGGAACACGTTCCGGAGATATCGATCCGGCTATCTTAGAGTTCATCGCTAAGAAAGAAGACCTTGATATTGCAGGGCTTATGACAATGTTAAATAAAAAATCTGGTGTGTTTGGTCTTTCTAATAACTTATCCAGTGATTTCCGTGATCTTACAAGCGCTGCTGAGAGCGGAAATGAGATTGCTGCTACAACAGTTGATGTATTCTGCTACCGTGTAGCTAAGTACGTTGGAAGTTATGTAGCTGCCATGAATGGTGTGGATGTAATTGCATTTACAGCAGGAATTGGTGAGAATGCAAGTCTTGTACGTGAGAAAGTTATGGAATACCTTGGATACCTTGGAGTTGCAATCGATAAAGAAGCAAATGATTCACATGGTGAAGAAGTGAAAATCTCAACTCCAGATTCTAAAGTTGATGTATTTGTAATTCCTACAAATGAGGAACTTGCAATTGCAAGAGAGACTGTTGCATTAGTTTAATCAGCATAGTTGAACGATCATAGAATTGAGAGGTATATCGAAGGCTGTCGCGGGAGCGGCAGCCTTCTTTATATATAATAGGAAATTGCATTTCCTGTTATATATAAAGCTTTCGACAGATATAAAGCCGTCGGCAGGATGCGCACTCGCGCGAAGAGGCAGAACATTATTTCTAATATTTTTCTTAAGATTCCGGGAATGATCGGAAAGAGAATTGAATTTGAGAGAAATATCAAGTATAATGTGCTTGTTCTTAAGATAGGAGATAAAATAAAAAGGGGTAGATATAGAATGAAAAAAAGGAACATGTATGCAGCAGTTTTACTTACAGCAATTCTCAGTGTTACATCTCTGGCAAGTGCAGGTCATGTACAGGCGGCAGGAAATACATCCGGTGTCAGACTTCAGACAGTTAGTGCAGAAAAAGGAAATGCGCTGACAACAGACGTGTTGACAAAGGATACCGGGAAGAGCCAGAAGAAACTTGCAATCCAGACAGGCGCCGCAAAGCAAAAAGCAGCACTTACTGGCAAGAATGTCAGAGCCAAAGCAACAACAAAGAAGAATATGAGTTATATTCCGGTAGTCAAAGGTGTAACAGGTTCAGAAGAAGGCAAGCAGGGCAATGTTGCACTTGGTAATTCTGTCGGAACTACAGATGGCACGATGGGAAAGAGATACCTCTATTCACAGAAAGTTGAATTTCAGGGCAAGGGTTCTTTTTCATTTTCTGTTAAATGTACAGAAGCAAAGACGGCGGGACGTAATGTTGTCTACGGAGTATTCAAGCAGGCATCCCTGGAAGATCCGATTGATAAGTCAAGCGTTGATGTTGTAACGAAAAAAGGCGATCACAAGACAGTCGTTGTAAAGATCCCGAAAGCAGGAACCTATTATATCGGCATCTATACAATGGTCAATGCAAAAGATAAGAGCGAATCCTGGAAGTTTACGACAGGAGCGATCTACTGGAATGGCAATAATCGTACGATTACCAGTGATAAGAAGATTGCAGTCGGTCACAAAACAACGCAGACGAATTATTTTAAAATGAAAACCACAGAAAGCGGTTATATCACAGTGATCACAAGTGATCCGAAGAATAAGATCGTTCTTTATGACAGTAAGAAGAATCGTCTTACAGAGAGTACAATTGCAAAATATGGTGTCACATATGGTGTACCAAAGGGAAGAACTTACTATATTAAAGTATGGTCTCCGGCGAGTGAAGATGGCGGTTATACGCTGGTGGCAAAAAATCGTAAGATTTCCGAAAAAAGCGGAAGCAGTAAATCTAATGCTGTGGAGATTAAGAAAAATACCACAATCAAAGGAACAATGGAAACAGGAGTGAAGAGAGCGGACTGGTATAAGATCCGCCTTACATCCAAACGGAGTGTGGAACTTTCCTGGAAAGCAAGAACGAATGAAAAGATGAAACTTGCTATTTATCAGGGAAGCAGAAAGATTGATACAAAGACGTTGACTTATGCAGATGCTTCCTACAAACTTAAGTCCGTTGGAAAATGGCCAAAAGATACATATTATCTGAAAGTATATACAGATACAGAAAAATCTTCCGGTTGGTATATTTTAAGATGGAAATAATCAGATATTTATATTATAATGAATAAAAAGAGGGACAGTTTTTCTCAATACCATTTTAAATAGAATGATATTACGATGATTGCCCCTGATTTTATATCACAATAAAGGAAAAGGAGAAAGAGGTTATGATGAAGAGAAAAGGCAAAGTATTGTCACTTGTATTAGCGGCTATCCTTACTGTTTCTTCAGGAAGTGTAGTACAGGCGGCAGATACATCGACAAAAGTACAGAATACACAGGCAGTGAAGGCAGAGGCGCAGAGTCTGGAAGCACAGAGCAGTATTGTAAAGGCAGTGAAGGCTGCAAAAGTGAGTCCGGTAAGCGCACAGAGCGCAACTGTGAAAGCAACGAAAACAACAGTTGTAGATGGAAGTATTCCGGTTATCATGATGAATACAGGAAACGAGAGTGTCAACAAAGTAGGTCAGATTATACTTGCGGCCCGGAATGGAACAGTAGGCAATCACTATCAGTACAGTCAGGCTGTAACATTCAAAACGAAAGGTACATTGGATTTCGCAATGAATTATTCGGCAAAATCAGACGGTGCAAAGCAGAAATCAGCTACTTACGGATTGTTTTATGATTCCGCTTTAACAAAGCCGGTAGATTCTTATCAGTTTTGTGATGAGCTGGGAGAGACAACTTCCCGCATGTTCAAAGTCCCGAAACCGGGAAAATATTATCTTGGAATCTATGTTTATGCAAACACTTATTCAGATGGAGTCTATGATGCTTGGGGATTTGTGGCTGCAGCAGGTTTCTATAACGGTGCAGACCGTACGATTTTGCATAATAAGCAGATTGCGATTGGACAAAAAGAGCCACAGACAAATTATTTTAAATTCAAAGCAACACAGACGGGATATGTCTCTGCATTTGCCAGCAAAGACAGCAAATATTCAGTAAAGGTTGCACTTTGTAACAGCAAGAAAAAAGCTTATTCCGATTATACAGCGGTTGGATACAATCCTTCTTATGGAGTAACAAAAGGAAAGACATATTATTTTAAAGTAGCGTCATCCTATAACAGCAATGGTGGATATTTCTTTAAAGTTAAGAATTACAAAGTTTCTGAAAAGAGTGGCAAGAGCAAGGGAAAAGCTGTAACAATAAAGAAAGGCAAGACTGTAAGCGGAACACTGCAGGCAGGAAGCTCACAGGCAGACTGGTACAAATTCAAACTGACCAGCAAGAAGAGTGTGAAGATTTTATGGAAAGCAAAGACCAATGATACAATGAAGATTACCGTATATCAGGGAGGAAGAACGATCGGAACTCGATCATTGATTTATTCAAATTCTTCTTATACTTTACAGTCATTAGGCAAATGGTCAAAAGGAACTTATTATATTAAAGTATACCGTGGTAATTCCAAATCTTCAGGATGGTATTCTCTGAAATGGAAATAAATTGTAATTGCGCATCGCATACAGAATGTAATAGTGCAGGCTGTAAATACAGAGATAACAAAACAGAATCATAGAGTAAGCGGACAGCTACCGTGAATATTGTGGCTGTTCGCTTATTTTTTATTGTTGCGTGATAGGAAATTTCATTCATTTCATATAAATAAAAATCCTTCGGCAGTATGCACATATTTTTTTTATGTAGACGGAAATACTTTCGAGCAAAAGTAGAGTTCCAGGTTGGTAACTTATATTTCAACGGTAAATCTACAGCAGCTGTTGTATTGTAGCATCCGTTTGGAGGATTTAATATGTCCGGAACAGATGCGAAGACAGGAACAGCGGATTATCTGACAAACTTCCTGAACCTTAAATCTGTAACAGAAGACTTGACAGATTAAGTGTTTTAGAGCAGCTTTTGAAAAAATGTGGACAAACATAGGAAAAATATCTCAAATACCAGTTGACAAAACAATTTTCCATGATATAATAA
Organism: Dorea hominis; assembly: GCF_014287705.1. Taxonomy (NCBI): domain Bacteria; kingdom Bacillati; phylum Bacillota; class Clostridia; order Lachnospirales; family Lachnospiraceae; genus Dorea; species Dorea hominis. The sequence continues at coordinate 162,434 of NZ_JACOOY010000002.1, forward strand.
TTTAGGTATGAATAGGGGTGATAGTATTATGTTATTAGACCTATCCAATGTTTTGTCTGAACAGCACAAATCTGTGGATAAGAATGTTTCGATTTCGATGGATGAATTCAGACTCAGAGGAAAGACTTATCCGGTTCTTTCAAAAGATGAGTTGCATATTCAGGTTGAATATGCAGGTGATCAGAAGCTGAGAGTATCCGGTCTGACAAATCTGACGATTGGAATTCCGTGTGATCGATGTCTTGAAGAGGTCCCGGTTGATTTCAAACTGGATTTTACAAGAGAAGTTGAGACAAAAGAAGCAGAAGTCGCTTCGGATGAAGCGGATCAATTAGACGAAAATAATTATATTGACGGATATCATCTTGACGTAGAAAAATTACTCTATAATGAGATATTGGTAGGATGGCCGATGAAAGTTCTGTGTAGCGAAGACTGTAAAGGGATTTGCAGCGTATGTGGTCAAAACCTAAATGAGGGTACCTGCAGCTGTGAAGATACAGGCCTCGATCCGAGAATGTCAGTTATCCGCGATGTTTTTAAGAATTTTAAGGAGGTGTAACCTATGTCAATTTGTCCAAAGAATAAATCTTCAAAAGCAAGAAGAGACAAAAGAAGAGCGAACTGGAAAATGAGCGCACCAAACCTGGTAAAATGCAGCAAATGCGGCGAATTAATGATGCCTCACAGAGTATGCAAAGCTTGTGGTTCGTACAACAAAAAAGAAATCATTGCTCAGGACTAATTTTGAGAATGAAGTTAAAATCAAGAGCGGCGTTTGTCGCTCTTGATTTTTTTTGACACAATCTTTTTATATCATTATAAAATGATTGATTTTTATAATGATGTCTAGTAGAATTATTCTAGTAGTTCTGGGAGGAATTAAGATGACAGATAGAACAATAGTAGCCCTGGATGCTATGGGCGGGGACAATGCCCCAAAAGAAATGATCAAGGGAGCTGTGCAGGCACTTGAAAAAACAGATGCCGTGCAGGTACTCCTTGTAGGTAAAGAAGATGTGATCCGTGCAGAACTTGCACAGTATACGTATGATAAAGCACGTATCGAGATTGTAAATGCAACGGAAGTGATCGAGACAGCAGAACCGCCGGTGAATGCGATCCGTCGTAAGAAGGATTCTTCTATTGTGGTCGGTATGAAGCTCGTGAAGGAAGGACAGGCAGATGCCTTTGTTTCTGCCGGAAGTTCCGGGGCTGTACTAGTTGGAGGTCAGGTAATCGTTGGCAGGATCAAAGGCGTGGAGAGACCTCCTCTTGCACCGCTGATCCCGACGGAGAAAGGCGTCAGCCTTCTGGTTGACTGTGGAGCCAATGTAGATGCAAGACCGTCTCATCTTGTACAGTTTGCGAAGATGGGTTCCATTTATATGGAGCATGTTGTCGGCATTAAGAATCCGAAAGTCGGCATCGTGAATATCGGAGCAGAAGAAGAGAAAGGCAATGCGCTTGTAAAAGAGACTTTCCCATTATTAAAAGGAGAGAAGAATATCAATTTTATTGGAAGTGTGGAGGCAAGAGAGATTCCGCATGGACAGGCTGATGTCATTGTCTGTGAAGCATTTGCCGGTAATATTATTCTTAAATTATTCGAAGGTGTCGGAAGTGTGCTTATTTCCGAGATCAAGAAAGGCATGATGGGAAGCTTAAGAAGCAAGATCGGTGCGCTTCTTGTAAAACCGGCACTGAAGAAGGCGTTGAAGAGTTTTGACTCGTCCGAGTACGGAGGAGCGCCACTTCTGGGACTTAACGGTCTCGTTGTCAAGACACACGGCAGCTCTACTGCGAAGGAAATCTGCAATACGATTATACAGTGTGTTACATTTAAAGAACAGAAGATCAATGAGAAGATCAAAGAAAGTATTCAGCCGGAGTAATTTCCGTTGGATAGATAGAAGAGCAGAAAGGATGAACAGATATGGAATTTGAAAAATTGAAAGCAATTATCGCAGATGTATTAAATCTTGATGAGAATGATATTCACATGGATTCTACATTTGTAGATGATCTCGGAGCAGATTCACTGGATATTTTCCAGATTATTATGGGAATCGAAGAAACTTTTGATATCGAGATCGATAATGAAGATGCGGAGAAGATTGTTACAGTCGGAGATGCTGTAGAACAGATAAAAAACGCAACAAATGACTAGGCATGAACAAGACGAGAAAGCCCACAGCGGGCTTTTTCGTTTTATGAGGTAGATAATTTATGGATAATATGTTAAAAGAGTTACAGGATCGGATCGGTTATCATTTTCAGGATGATAAACTTCTGAAAAAAGCGATGGTACACAGTTCCTATGCAAATGAGAAGCATCTTCCAAAATACGAGTGCAATGAACGTCTGGAATTTTTAGGAGATGCGGTGCTGGAGCTTATTTCCAGTGAATTTTTATTTTCCCTGCACAAGACGATGCCGGAAGGGCAGCTTACAAAGACGCGTGCAAGTATGGTGTGCGAACCTGCGCTTGCTTTCTGTGCAAGAGATATTGAGCTGGGTAAATATCTGCTGCTCGGAAAAGGTGAGGATGCAACCGGAGGAAGAAAGAGAGAATCTGTCACATCAGATGCGATGGAGGCGCTGATCGGTGCAATTTATTTGGACGGTGGTTTTGCTAATGCAAAAGAGTTTATTGAGAGATTTATTTTAAAAGATCTGGAAAATAAGAAGCTCTTTTATGATAGCAAGACTATCCTGCAGGAGATTGTACAGTCAAACTTTAAAGCACCTGTGTCCTATGAGCTGCTCGGAGAAAAAGGACCGGATCATAATAAAGTGTTTGAAGTGGCTGTCCGGATCGGAGACGACAGATATGGAGTCGGCTCCGGGCGCACAAAGAAAGCAGCGGAGCAGGAGGCTGCTTATCAGAGTATACTGGCACTTCGGAAAAAGAACATTGAGTAGGTGAGGTATGTATTTAAAAAGTATTGAAGTGCATGGATTTAAATCCTTTGCGCACAAATTAAAGTTTGACTTTCATAACGGAATTACTGGAATTGTCGGACCGAACGGAAGCGGTAAGAGTAATGTTGCGGATGCTGTCCGGTGGGTACTTGGTGAACAACGAATCAAGCAACTGCGTGGAGGCACGATGCAGGATGTTATTTTCTCCGGGACAGAGAACCGTAAGCCTTTAAGTTATGCATCGGTTGCGATTACGTTGGATAATTCCGATCATCAGCTTCCGATTGATTATGAGGAAGTGACGGTAGCAAGAAAGTTATACCGTTCCGGCGAAAGTGAATATCTGATCAACGGCGGTACATGCAGGCTGAAAGATGTCAATGAACTCTTTTATGATACCGGAATAGGTAAAGAAGGGTATTCGATCATCGGACAGGGCCAGATTGATAAGATCTTAAGCGGGAAGCCGGAGGAACGAAGAGAGCTTTTTGATGAAGCGGCAGGTATCGTTAAGTTTAAGAGACGGAAGAATACTTCTGTTAAGAAGTTAGAAGAAGAGCGTCAGAACCTTCTGCGAGTCAATGATATTCTTGCTGAGTTGGAAAAACAGATCGGTCCACTGGAACGACAATCGGAAAAGGCAAGAGAATATTTGAAGAAGAAAGAAGCGCTCAAGACATACGATATTAATATGTTTCTTCTGGAGACAGAGAGACTTAAGGATCTTTCCGGTCAGGTGGAAGACAAGCTTAAGCTTACTAAAGAAGAGCTGGAGCAAGCTTCTGCAGATTATGATGGAATGAAGCAGGAATATGAAGCTGTAGAAGAGCAGATGGAGACGATTGATGAATCCATTGAACACTCCAAGAATCAGTTGAATGAGACTTCCATGCTTAAGCAGCAGCTGGAGAACCAGATCGCACTTTTAAAAGAACAGATCCACAGTGCACGTATGAACGATGAGCATTATGCCCAGCGTGCACAGAGCATTGAGATGGAACTGAGTGAACGTGAAAGCCAGCTTGCTGAACTTAAGAAAGAACAGACGGTAATTCTTGCTGAACATAAGGAAAGCCGGGACAAGGAAGATGAGGCGAAATTGACACTTGTTGAAGTACAGAGCAAGATTGCAGAACTGACAGATGCGATTGACCGCGGTAACAGCAATATCATGGATGTGCTGAATAACCGTGCATCTACGAAAGCAAAGATCCAGAAATATGACACGATGCGGGAACAGATCCAGGTGCGTCGTTCAGAGCTTACAAAACGGATTTTAGAGGAACAGACATCCGGAAACAAACAGCAGAAAGAGAAAGAAAAATATGCTGCGGAATTAGAAGATATTTCCGCACAGATCATTGAACTTAATGAGAAGCAGAATACATATGAAGAACAGATTAAAAGTATTCAGGCAGAGATGAACCGGCTGTCGGAACAGTTCCGTATCAGCCAGACTTCTTATCACCGGGAGCAGTCCAGACTGGAGTCTCTGAAAAATATTACAGAGCGTTATGATGGATATGGAAACAGCATTCGGCGTGTCATGGACAACAAGAACCAGGAACCGGGACTTCTCGGTGTTGTTGCAGATCTCATCAAAGTAGAAAAGCAGTATGAGCTTGCGATTGAGACTGCACTTGGCGGAAGTATCCAGAATATTGTTACCCGTGATGAAGATACTGCTAAGCGGATGATTCAGTTCCTTAAGAAGAATAAGTTTGGACGTGCAACATTTCTTCCGCTTACAAGTATTCGTCCGGGAAATGGAATCGGCAGACCGGAAGCGCTGAAAGAGCCGGGAGTGATCGGACCTGCGAATGCACTTGTTACAGTCGATCCGAAATACAACGGTCTTGCATCGAATCTTCTGGGACGTACGCTTGTTGTTGACCACATTGATCATGGAATCCAGATTGCGGGAAAATACAAACAGTCAATCCGCATTGTTACGTTAGAAGGAGAACTGATCAATCCAGGTGGTTCTATGACTGGTGGTGCATTTAAGAATACGAGTAATCTGTTAAGCCGCAGGAGAGAGATTGAAGAATTGGAAAAAGCGGTACAGAAGCTAAAAGCACAGATGAATGATCTGGAGCAGTCTCTGAATGAAAAGAGAACGAAACGTACCGGATATTATGAGAAGATAGAGCTGTTAAAAGAAGAATTGCAGAAGGCATATGTCGTTCAGAATACAGCGAAGATGAACCTTGATCAGGCGGAGGCGAAGATCCATACGTCAGAGAACATGATTTCAGATATTAACAGAGAATCAGAAGAGCTGGAACATGAGATGTCAAATATTTCTGATAATCAGGAATCTATACAGGTAGAGCTGGATACATCAGAGAAGATGGAGCAGGAGTTAAATGCCAGAATTGAAGCGGATCAGACTGTATTAGATCAGATCCGAGAGGAAGAAACTTTATGTCAGAAAGAGGTGGAGACTCTGCATCTTGCTAATGCAAGTCAGGAGCAGAAGATAACATTTATTACAGAAAATGTTACACGTATCCAGGAAGAAATTGATAAATTCACACAGGAAATGGAAGAACTTACAGCAAGCCAGGGCGGTAATTCGAAAGAAATCGAAGATAAGGAATTACAGATCCGTGAGCTGAAAGAGACGATTGCAAATTCCGGAGAGTTATTTACAGAGATCCGGCAGGAGATTGAGAAATCAAGGAAAGAGCGTGAAGAACTGAACCAGAGACATAAAAGTTTCTTAGAGAAACGGGAAGAACTTTCGAGACATATGTCTAATCTGGATAAGGAAGTATTCCGTCTGGAAAGCCAGAAAGAAGGCTACGAGGAATCCACAGAAAAACAGATTAATTATATGTGGGATGAATATGAGATCACATATGGTCATGCACAGGAATTAAGAGATGCGAACCTTACAGATCTCTCCAAAATGAAAAAGTGTATCCAGGAGTTAAAAGGCGAAATCCGGCAGTTAGGTTCCGTAAACGTAAACGCAATCGAGGATTACAAGAATGTTTCCGAGCGCTATACATTCTTAAAGAACCAGCACGATGACCTTGTGGAAGCGGAAGCGACACTGGAACAGATCATTGCGGAGCTGGATACAGCGATGCGTAAGCAGTTCAGGGAGCAGTTTGAACGGATCTGTAAGGAATTTGACACCGTATTCAAAGAACTGTTCGGTGGTGGTAAAGGAACGCTTGAGCTTATGGAAGATGAAGATATTCTGGAAGCAGGAATCCGCATTATCGCACAGCCACCGGGAAAGAAACTGCAAAATATGATGCAGTTATCCGGAGGGGAGAAAGCATTGACGGCGATTTCCCTGTTGTTTGCAATACAGAATCTCAAGCCTTCACCGTTCTGTCTCTTAGATGAGATCGAGGCGGCGCTGGACGATAATAACGTAGATCGTTTTGCAAAATATTTACACAAGCTGACAGAGAATACACAGTTTATTGTAATTACACATCGTAGAGGAACGATGATCGCTGCGGATAGATTATATGGAATCACAATGCAGGAAAAAGGTGTTTCAACCCTTGTTTCGGTAGATTTACTGGAAAATGAATTAAAATAATAGTATGATAAGAGGAGGCTGTTATGGCAGAGGAGAAAAAGGGCGGCTTTTTCAGCCGGCTCGTTTCAGGGCTTACGAAAACAAGAGATAATATTGTATCCGGAATGGACAGCATTTTTCACGGATTTACACATATTGATGATGATTTTTATGAAGAACTGGAAGAAGTTATGATCATGGGAGATCTTGGCGTTCAGGCAACCTACGATATTCTGGATGACCTGAAGGAAAAGGTAAAAGAGCGTCACATCAAGGAACCGGCAGACTGCAGAGAAATTCTTATTGAGAGTATCAAAGAACAGATGGATGTTGGTGAGACTGCTTATGAATTTGAAGACAAGACTTCTGTTGTAATGATGATCGGTGTCAATGGTGTCGGAAAGACAACGACAATCGGCAAGCTCGCAGGAAAACTGCGTGCCCAGAATAAGAAAGTCGTACTAGCTGCTGCGGACACATTTCGTGCTGCTGCCGGTGAACAGTTAAAAGAATGGGCAAACAGATCGCAGGCAGAGCTGATCGGCGGTCAGGAAGGTTCCGATCCGGCATCCGTTGTATTTGATGCAGTTGCAGCCGCAAAGGCAAGACATGCAGACGTACTTTTATGCGACACGGCAGGAAGACTGCACAACAAGAAGAACCTGATGGAAGAGCTCAGAAAGATGAATCGTATCATTGACCGGGAATTTCCGGAAGCATACAGAGAGACGCTGGTCGTGCTGGATGCGACAACGGGACAGAATGCATTGCAGCAGGCAAAGGATTTTAATGATGTTGCGGATATTACCGGAATCGTACTGACGAAGATGGATGGAACAGCCAAGGGTGGTATTGCAGTTGCAATCCAGGCAGAACTTGGTATACCGGTGAAGTACATCGGTGTCGGAGAAACAATAGATGATTTGCAGAAATTTGATGCGGATGCATTTGTAAATGCGTTATTTGCGAAGGAAGACGAGAATTAGGAGGGCAACAAAGATGGAAAGTTTAACACTGGAAAGTTTTGAACAGGCGAGTGAGATCGTGAAAAAAGTCACACTGCCTACCAAGCTGGTTTACAGCGAGTATTTAAGCAAAGAGACAGGTGGTAAGATTTATCTGAAACCGGAAAATATGCAGTATACAGGCGCTTACAAAGTACGTGGATCTTATTATAAGATCAGCAGAATGTCAGAAGAAGAGAGAGAACGTGGACTCATCACTGCTTCTGCCGGAAACCATGCACAGGGTGTTGCCTATGCAGCACAGCAGTTTGGCTGTAAAGCAACAATCGTTATGCCGACAGTTACACCACTTATCAAAGTCAACCGTACAAAGAGCTATGGAGCGGAAGTTATCCTTCATGGTGATGTTTATGACGATGCATGTGCGTATGCGCTGAAGCTTGCCGAAGAGAAAGGATACACATTTGTACATCCGTTTGATGATCTGGAAGTTGCAACCGGACAGGGAAGTATCGCAATGGAGATTGTACAGGAACTTCCTACAGTTGATTATATTCTTGCACCGATCGGTGGTGGCGGACTGATCACAGGTGTATCAACACTTGCGAAGATGCTGAACCCAAAGATCAAAGTCATTGGTGTAGAGCCGAAAGCAGCAGCAAGTATGACTGCAGCATTTAATGCGGGTGAGCCGGTTACACTGGACAGCGCAGATACAATTGCTGATGGTACAGCTGTAAAACGTGTCGGAGAAAATATTTTCCCATATGCGAAAGAGAATATCGATGAGATTCTGCTCGTAGAGGACGATGAGTTGATCGGCGCGTTCCTTGATATGGTAGAGAACCATAAGATGGTTGTCGAAAATTCCGGACTTCTGACAGTTGCAGCGCTGAAACAGATGAACTTAAAAGGTAAGAAAGCAGTTGCAATCTTAAGCGGTGGTAATATGGACGTTATTACGATGTCATCTATCGTACAGCATGGTCTGATCCAGAGAGACCGTATCTTCTCTGTATCTGTACTCCTTCCGGATAAAGCCGGTGAGCTAGTGCGTGTTGCGAAGACGATTGCGGATGCCAAAGGTAACGTTATCAAACTGGAACACAACCAGTTTGTAAGCACGAACCGTAATGCGGCTGTGGAGCTTCGTATCACAATGGAAGCATTTGGAACAGAGCATAAGAATGAGATTCTCCAGGCACTGGAAGATGAAGGACTTCGCCCGAGAGAGATCAGTGCAAAACTGTACTAATGAAAAGAAATGCTGAAAGTATGATATAGCAAAACATGACTTTCTGCCAGGTCATCTGGTGGAAGTAATAATTGAATACAGAGATGCTACAGACATAAAAGCAGTATGGGTATAATAGGAGAGAACCTAAGATATTCATATTGCTTTTCTATTTTCCTCATAAAAATTGTAATTTTTTCTTGACATACAATGTATGATTGTATACAATCATACATAAAGATTGAAAAAAATTGTATTTGTTACGGAAAGAGAGATGATAGCAATGGAAGATAGAAAAGTATACCTTGATAAACACAGCAATCTGTTGCAGCTGGAAGAGCATATGTATCCGCTCGTAGATGTCGATAAACCGAATGTGTTCCGGAATCTGTTCCACTATGATGAGATCCCGAAGATTGCATTCAATGACCGTATTGTACCGCACAGTATGCCGGATGAAATCTGGATCACAGATACAACCTTCCGCGATGGACAGCAGTCCAGAACTCCGTACACCACAAATCAGATCGTAACGCTTTATGATTATTTTCACAGATTGGGCGGACCGAATGGAAAGATCAGACAGTGTGAATTTTTCCTCTACAGTAAAAAAGACAGAGATGCCGTTTATAAATGTATGGAGCGAGGATATAAGTTTCCGGAGATCACAAGTTGGATCCGTGCAAGCAAGAAAGACTTTGAACTTGTGAAAGAGATCGGTATGAAAGAGACCGGTATTCTTGTAAGCTGTTCTGATTATCATATTTTTTATAAACTGAAAATGACAAGAAGAGAGGCAATGAACCATTATCTTTCTGTCGTTCGTGAATGTCTGGAGACAGGAATTTCACCTAGATGTCATCTGGAAGATATTACACGATCTGATATTTACGGATTCGTGATTCCGTTCTGTCTGGAACTTATGCATCTGATGGAAGAATATAAGATTCCGGTGAAGATCCGAGTCTGTGATACGATGGGATATGGTATCAACTATCCGGGTGCCGTGATCCCAAGATCCATTCCGGGTATTATCTATGGCCTTCGTGTACATGCCGGAGTTCCGAGCGAACTGATCGAGTTCCATGGACATAACGATTTCTACAAAGCAGTCAGCAATTCTACAACCGCATGGCTGTACGGTGCAAGCAGTGTAAACTGTTCGCTGTTTGGAATCGGTGAACGTACCGGTAATACACCGTTGGAAGCTATGGTATTTGAATATGCACAGCTTCGCGGAACACTGGATGGCATGGACACAAGAGTGATCACAGAGATTGCAGAGTATTACGAGAAAGAGATCGGCTACAGAGTCCCGTCGAGGACACCGTTTGTCGGAAAGAATTTCAATGTTACCCGTGCAGGAATCCATGCGGATGGTCTGCTGAAAAATGAAGAGATTTATAATATTTTCGATACAGATAAATTCCTGAATCGCCCGCCACTTGTTGCAATTTCAAATACATCTGGTCTTGCGGGAATCGCACACTGGATCAATACTTACTTCGGACTGAAAGAAGAGAAGCAGGTTGACAAGAACAGCAAGCTTGTTGACAAAGTAAAAGAGTGGGTAGATAAGGAATATGAAAGCGGTCGTGTCACCGTCCTGACAGATGAAGAACTGTTAGGTGTTATTGATGAGGCGTGCAAAGAGCTTGGCATCCGTCTCAGATAACAACGAACAAATTGAGAGAGGTATAAAAATGATGGAATATCAGGATCAGTCTCTGAGAGGAAGAGTTTTTCAGAGACTGCGTGAAGATATATTAAATGGTAAATACAAAGAAAATGATGAGCTTAGGGAGATTTCCATCGGGGATGAACTGGGAGTCAGCCGTACACCGGTAAGGGAAGCTCTCCGTCAGCTTGAACTGGAAGGACTGGTACGGATCGTACCGAATAAAGGCGCTTATGTGACCGGAATTACAAGAAAAGATGTAGCAGACATCTTTAAGATCCGCTCGATGTTAGAAGGTCTGTGCGCCAGATGGGCAACTGAGCATATTACGGATGAACAGATTGAAGAGCTGGAAGAGATGCTTCTTCTGTCAGAATTTCGTCTGAAAAAGGAGCAGAGTTCTGTCGCAGAACATGTATCCGAACTTGACGGAAGATTTCACAGAGTTCTTTACGAAGCATCGGACAGCCGTATATTAGAGCATGTCCTGACAGATTTTCATAAGTATGTGAAGCTGGCAAGAAAGACTTCTGTTGGCGAAGAACACCGGGCCGAAAAATCCATTCAGGAACACCGGGCGATTCTGGAAGCAATCAAACAGAAAGACGCAGACAAGGCAGAAGAACTTGCGAATCAGCATATCAAAAATGTAATGCAGAACCTGCATCTGGAAGAATAACAATCAGATAGAATATAGAAAATAACGTAGAAAGGGAGAAGAACATGGCTAAGATTAAAATGACAGTACCAATTGTGGAAATGGACGGAGATGAGATGACAAGAATCCTTTGGAAGATGATTAAGGAAAATCTTCTGGAACCTTTCATAGAGTTAAATACTGAATATTATGATCTCGGACTGGAACACAGAAACGAGACAGATGATCAGGTGACGATCGATTCGGCAAATGCGACGAAAAAATACAAAGTCGCTGTAAAATGTGCAACAATCACACCGAATGCCGCCCGCGTAAAAGAATATAACTTAAAAGAAATGTGGAAGAGCCCGAATGGAACGATCCGTGCTATCTTAGATGGAACGGTATTCCGTGCACCGATCGTTGTAAAGGGCATTGAACCTTGTGTAAAAAACTGGAAGAAGCCGATCACCATCGCAAGACATGCATATGGAGATGTGTATAAAGGTTCTGAGATGAAGATTCCGGGAGCAGGAAAGGTAGAGCTTGTTTATACTGCAGAAGATGGCAGTGAGACAAGAGAACTCGTACATAATTTTGACAGTGCCGGAGTTGTACAGGGAATGCATAATATCAATCATTCGATTGAGAGCTTTGCAAGAAGCTGTTTCAATTATGCACTGGATACAAAACAGGATCTCTGGTTTGCTACGAAAGATACAATTTCAAAAAAATATGACCATACATTCAAAGATATTTTCCAGGATATCTACGATGCGGATTATAAAGACAAATTTGAAGAAGCAGGAATCACTTATTTCTACACACTGATCGACGATGCGGTTGCCCGTGTTATGAAATCCGAGGGTGGTTATATCTGGGCATGCAAGAATTATGACGGAGATGTTATGAGTGACATGGTATCATCTGCATTTGGTTCACTTGCAATGATGACATCTGTGCTTGTGTCTCCGGAAGGATATTATGAGTACGAGGCAGCACACGGAACCGTACAGCGCCACTATTACAAACATCTGAAAGGTGAAGAGACATCCACAAACTCTGTGGCAACAATTTTTGCATGGACAGGAGCACTACGTAAACGTGGTGAGATGGATGGAAACAAAGAGCTGATGGCATTTGCAGACAAGCTGGAAAAAGCGACGATTGATACAATTGAAAGCGGCAAAATGACAAAAGACCTGGCACTTATTACAACACTTGAGAATCCGACTGTGCTGAACAGCGAAGACTTTATTAAAGCAATTGCAGAAAAATTAAAAGAGGACTAAACTTTACATAGATTTTACGGAAAACAGATATACTTCAAACAGAACTATGGTATTTTTGTAAAAGGCAAAAAAGTAAAAGGAGTACTGTTATGAAGAATATATATTGTAATCGGGAATTATCGTGGTTAAAGTTTAATGAACGTGTATTAGAAGAGGCAGAGAGTAAAGACGTTCCATTATGTGAACGTCTTACCTTTGCCTCTATTTTTCAGACAAATCTGGATGAATTTTTTATGGTCAGAGTCGGATCGCTGCAGGATCAGATGTTACTGCACAAAGAAATCCGTGACAACAAAACAAAGAAGACAGCCAAAGAACAGATCGAGGCAATTCTGGAAGAAGTAAAGCGGCTTGGCAAAAGACACGGGAAAGCTTTCGAAAATCTTTTGCAGGAACTGGAAGCGTATGGCGTACGTTTTGTAGATTTCCGGCATATCGACGAGGGAGCCAGTCAGAGACTGGAACGATATTTTAAGACAGAGATTGCACCTCTCATTTCGCCTACGATCATCAGCAAGAGACAGCCGTTTCCATTTCTTAGGAACAAAGATATCTATATTGTTGCAGTACTGGAAACGAAGAGTAAAAAAGAGCGTCTCGGTATCATTCCGTGCTCAAACAATGTGTTTAAACGTCTGATCGAACTGCCGGATCATCCGGGCACTTTTATGCTGTCAGAAGAATTTATCCTGCATTATGTGCCGGAAGTATTTAAAGGATACCGTATCAAGGCAAAATCTGTGATTCGTATTACAAGAAATGCGGATATCGATGCGGATGCATTGTATGATGAAGATCTGGATTATCGTGATTTTATGGCAGATCTTATCAAAAAGCGTAAAAAACTGACTCCGGTTCGCATAGAATTTTCAAGAGAAATGAATAAAAATGTTGTTGCAACATTGTGTAAATATCTGGAAATGGACAAGACGCATGTGTTTTTGTCGGATGCACCGCTGGATCTCTCATTTGTATTTGAAATCCAGGATCGTCTGAGAAAAAATCCGGAACTGTTTTATGAGAAAAAGGTGCCGCAGAAATCACCGATGTTTCAGGATGGTGAGAGTATTCTTGCGCAGATACGCAGGGAAGATAAGTTACTTTCCTATCCATATGAGTCTATCCGCCCATTTCTTCATATGTTAAATGAGGCGGCAGAAGATCCGGATGTTATTTCAATAAAAATGACTCTGTACCGCCTTGCAAAGCAGAGCAAAGTCGTGGAAGCACTGGTAGAGGCGGCAGAGAATGGAAAAGAGGTTATTGTTCTTGTAGAGCTGCGTGCAAGATTTGATGAAGAAAATAATATTGAATGGTCCAGAAGACTGGAAGATGCCGGATGTCAGGTAATCTATGGGCTGGATGGATATAAAGTGCATTCCAAGCTGTGTTTGATTACAAGAAAAAATGATAATCATGTGGAATATTTTACACAGATCGGAACGGGAAATTATAATGAGAAAACATCCAGACTGTATACAGATTTATCCCTGATGACATCAGATCCTGCAATTGGTCTGGAAGCATCCAATGTATTCCAGGCACTTCTGAAAGGTGAAGTTGTTGAACAGTCAGAGAAACTTCTTGTCGCACCAAAATGCCTGCAGAACCGTGTGCTGGAAATGATTGATGAGGAAATTGAACACGCCAGACATGAAGAACCGGCATATGTCGGTGTGAAATTAAATTCGCTGACAGATAAGAAAATCATTGATAAACTGGCGGAAGCGTCAAAAGCAGGTGTAAAAATTGATCTTGTAATACGTGGAATCTGTTGTCTGCTGCCGGGAGTTCCGGAAAAGACAGAAAATATCCGCGTGATCAGTATTGTAGGACGTTTTCTGGAACATTCCCGTATTTATATTTTCGGAACAGAAGAGCGCAGTAAAGTTTATATCGCATCGGCGGATTTTATGACAAGAAATACGGTACGCCGCGTGGAGGTAGCTGCGCCGGTGGAGGATGTAAGATTGAAGGAATGTCTGCTTAAAGATTTCCGGATTATGTTAAATGACAATGTCCAGGCGCGGAAAATGAACCCGGATGGAAATTATACAAGAATAAGGAATGACAAAGAGCCACTTTCTGCCCAGGAATATTTTTATGAGGAGGCTTATAAAAAAGCCGGAAAAAAAGAGCAGCCACAGGTGAAAACGGAAACGGCAGAATCATAATGAGATGGACAATCGAATAAAGATGAAGTGATGATTCGGTATGATTATATAATTGGAATTGCACCGTTAAGTAAAAAAGGCTTTAACTTCTCGCAGTCAAAGCCTTTTTGTATTATTTATCTTATGCGATAAGAACAGTAGTTTTGACTAAGATAATTTAGTCTTCAGCAAGAATTTCCCAGTTTTTATAAAGAGTTTCCAACTCTTCCGCAATCTGTACTTTCTCTTTGGCGAGTTCCTGGCATTTGACAGAGTTTGTGAAAATCTCTTCTTGCACCATAAGATCATCAATTTCCCGGTCGCGGTCTTCGAGTACGCTGATGCGTTCTTCCGTCTTTTTTAATTCATTCTGGCGTTTGCGTTCCTTAGCCTGCAGTTCTTTTTGTTCCTGCCAGCTTAATTTGGAAGCGGAGACTTCACCGGAATCGGTGGAAGAATCAGAAGTCATATCGATATTTTCTGTATATGCAGCTGTGAGTTCTTCCTTTTTCTCCAGATAATAATCGTAATTTCCAATGTAATTGACAAACGTATGATGCGTAAGATCCAGGATTCTTGTGGCAGTCTGATTGATGAAATAACGGTCATGCGAAACATAGAGCAGTGTTCCGGTATAATTATTCAGCGCTTTTTCCAGAATTTCTTTTGAGGTAATGTCTAAATGGTTGGTCGGCTCATCGAGGATCAGGAAGTTTGCTTCAGAGAGCATAAGCTTTGCAAGAGAAACACGTCCTCTTTCACCACCGCTTAAATCGGAAATCCGTTTAAAGACATCGTCTCCGGTAAATAAGAATGCTGCAAGCATGTTCCGGATCTGCGTATTTGTAAGAGTCGGGTAATCATCCGAAATCTCTTCAAAGATTGTCTTTTCCATATGGAGCACATGGTGTTCCTGATCGTAGTAGCCAATCTGGACATTCGTACCAAGGGTGAAAGTTCCGTTGTCTGCAGGGAGAACCTGATTTAAAATCTTAAGCAGAGTCGTCTTGCCGGTTCCATTATCGCCGATGATCGCAACGTGTTCGCCACGCTTGATCTCAAAACTGATATCTGAAAATAACGTCTGTGGTGGAAAGGCTTTACTTAAATGTTCTACCGTCAGTACATCATTACCGCTGATGGTTGCAGGTTCAAGCTTTAACTGAAAGTCTTTGTTTGTTTCTATCGGTTTTTCTACCGGCTTGATCTTCTCAAGCATTTTCTCACGGCTTTCCGCCCGTTTGATTGATTTCTCGCGGTTGAAAGAGCGGAGCTTTTCAATAACAGCTTCCTGATGCTTGATCTCTTGCTGTTGGTTGAGATATTCTTTGATACGCGCTTCGCGGATCTGCTGTTTTTTCTGAGAGTAATCAGTATAATTACCAGAATAAGTCATCAGTTCACCGTTTTCTATTTCGATGACTTTCGTAACAATCCGGTTCAGAAAATAACGGTCGTGTGAGACGATCAGTACTGCACCCGGATAATTTAATATGTAAGTTTCCAGCCACGTGATTGAATTCAGATCCAGGTGGTTGGTCGGCTCGTCCAGAAGCAGGATATCCGGTTTAGTAAGCAGAAGTTTGCCGAGAGAAACACGGGTTTTCTGTCCTCCGGAGAGCGTATTCACCGGCTTGGTAAATTCTTCTTCCTGAAAACCTAGTCCCTTTAAGACGCCAGTCAGTTCGCTTTCATAAGCATATCCATTTTCGCGTTCAAATGCTGCGGTCAGCCGGTTGTAGGAGTCCATGTGGTCTTCCAGAGAGTCTCCACTTAAGTCCTTCATCTCCAGTTCCAACTGACGGATCTTCTGTTCCATGGCAATGATATCTGCTTTTGCCGTGCGCACTTCTTCGTAGATCGAACGATCTGTATTCATGTCCTGATGCTGGGCGAGATATCCCATAGTCTTTCCTTTGGTCAGGATGACGGAACCACCATCTGACGGCAGTTCTCCGGCAATTATCTTGAAAATAGTAGATTTGCCGGCTCCGTTCGGGCCTACAAGGGCAGCTTTCTCATGATCTTCTATATGAAAAGAACCATCTTTCACAATGATTTCTTCACCAAATGCTTTGTTAATTCCATGACAGGCGAGTATCATAAAAAATTCCTCCTTATCTGTTCACATACGTTCTTATTATAGCGAAAACGTAATAAAAAAACTACTAAAAAATTGACTTTATTCATACAATTTTATATAATAACAGTTAGAATACATATGGGAAGGTGAAAAAATTGGATAATCGAGGAATATCACAGGCAGTCATCCGACGTTTGCCGCGATATTATAGATATTTAGGAGAACTCCTTGAAAATGGGGTAGAACGTATTTCTTCTAACGATCTGAGCAAAAGGATGAAGGTTACTGCGTCTCAGATTCGTCAGGATCTTAACAATTTCGGAGGATTCGGACAGCAGGGATACGGCTATAATGTCAAATATCTATATACAGAGATCGGCAAAATCCTGGGACTGGAAGAAGATCATAAGATCATAATCATTGGTGCAGGTAATTTGGGACAGGCACTTGCAAATTATGCAGCGTTTGAAAAACGTGGATTTATCCTGACCGGAATTTTTGATGTAAATCCGCGTCTGGAGGGAGTTGCGATTCGTGGAGTGCCGATCCGCATGATGGACGAGTTGAAGTCCTTTGTCCAGAAGAATGATGTAGAGATTGCTGTACTTACAATTCCAAAAGAGAAGGCAATCGAAGTTGCGAATATGCTTGTGGAGAACGGCGTGCGCGCGATTTGGAACTTTGCACATACAGACCTCAATCTGCCGGATAACATCATTGTTGAGAATGTGCATTTGTCAGAGAGTCTGATGCAGTTATCTTATAACATCAGTCGTTATAATGAAGACCAGCGCAAAAAAGGAAAGAACTAGTAAAAGCAGACGTATAGAAACAGGCATGTGTATACAGGCTTGTTTTTATACGTCCTTTTTATATGATACCAGAGCAGAAAAGCCTGCATTCATGTGAGCTTGTCAGTAAGCGGATGTAAGGTTTTGTGACTCCGCAGGTGTCATAAGTACGATTATATTAGGGAGATGAGCATATGAGGTTTTTACCGGATGGAGACAGTATGAAGGCGGCAGATAAGGATACGATAGAGAATCTCGGTATCCCATCACTGGAACTGATGGAACGTGCGGCGAGGAGTTGTATTGATTCCATGAAAAAGGAAAAGCTGGATTTTACAGATGTTCTGATTGTCTGTGGATCGGGAAATAATGGCGGAGATGGTTTTGCTATCGCGAGACTTTTAAAAGAAGAAGGATGTGCGGTTACTGTTTTTATGGCGGGGAATCCGGCACATTTAAGTGCGGAATGCCGATATCAGTGGAAGCTTTTTGAAAGCATTGGAGGATCGATCCGCGACCACTACCCGGATGGCACATACAGCCTGATCATTGATGCTATATTCGGTGTTGGTCTGAGTCGTGAAGTAACCGGGCATTACCGGGAAGTTATTGAGTGGATGAATGAAGCGTCCGGAACAAAAGTTGCAGTGGATATTCCATCGGGAATCAATGCCGGAAATGGTTGTGTGCTTGGTATTGCATTCCGCGCAGATTATACAGTGACGTTTCAGGTTGAGAAGATCGGACTTATCTTTTATCCTGGAAAAGAATATGCAGGTAAAGTCACAGTGACAGATATCGGAATATCACTCCGGACGATGGAGAAGAACAAGAACATTGCATATCTGCCGGACAGAGAGGAATATATCAGAATGCTGCCGGACAGACCGGAAGATTCCAATAAGGGTACTTATGGAAGGCTGCTTGTGATCGCCGGAAGTAAAGGGATGAGCGGAGCTGCATTTCTTAATGCAATGGCAGCTTATCGGATGGGAGCCGGACTGGTGCAGATTTATACGGAGGAATCGAATCGGATCATTTTACAGGCACTCCTGCCGGAAGCAATCATCACAACCTATACAGAATTTGACAAGGAAGAAGTGAAACGGCTTTTAAGCCACGCAGATGCGGTATGCATTGGTTCCGGACTTAGCAGATCCAAGACTGCAAAGAAGATTTTAAAAACCGTATTGTCCAATGTGGAAGTAGCATGTGTGATCGATGCAGATGGACTGAATCTGCTTGCGGAGCATTTGAAATATACAGAATATCTTACAGAAGGAAGTTTTATCCTGACTCCGCATATGAAAGAGATGTCCAGACTGACCGGACTTTCTGTTCCTGAAATCAGAGCTAACAGACAGCAGGTGCTGGAATCTCTGACGGAAGAATGGAACGTTACCTGTGTCCTGAAAGATTCAAGAACGTTGATCGGAGAAGCCGGAAAACGGACCTGTGTCAATACAAGTGGCTGTCAGGCGCTGGCAAAAGGCGGTTCCGGAGATGTGCTTTGCGGTGTGATCGCCGGACTTCTGGCACAAGGAATCAGTACATTCGAGGCGGCAACTCTCGGAACTTATATACATGGATTAAGTGGTGAAACAGCTGCGAGAAAGAAAAACAGTTACAGTATTCTGGCAAGGGATCTGCTTGAGAGCCTTGCAACAACGGACATTACAAATAGTAATTTATAAGGAGGAAGAACAATGAAAAATTATACAAGAGTGTGTGCAAGAATCAATCTGGATGCAATTGAATCAAACGTAGAGAATATGAAGAATAATTTACAGGAAAATGTTCCGATGATCGTTGTTATTAAGACAGATGCGTATGGACACGGTGCTGCTCAGGTAGCACATCTTCTGGAGCCAAAATCTTATGTATGGGGATTTGCAGTTGCTACATTAGATGAAGCAGTATTACTTCGTAAAGCAGATGTGACAAAACCGATCTTGATTCTTGGATGCGTCTTCCAGGATCAGAGAGAAGATCTTATCAATAACGAGATTCGAATGACAGTATATACAGAAGAGATGGCAAAAGAACTGTCTGATCTTGCCGTGAAACTTGGCAAAAAAGCTTATGTACATATCAAACTGGATACCGGTATGGGAAGAATCGGATTCAAAATCAATGACGAAAGCGCTGATACGATTGAAAGAATCAGCAAACTTCCGGGACTTGTACTGGAAGGAATGTTTACACATTTCTCCAAAGCTGATGAGACAGATAAGACATATACAAACAGTCAGTTTGAGAAATATATGCGGATGAAACATGCACTGGATGAAAAGAAAGTATATTTTACTTATTATCACTGCTGCAACAGTGCAGGAATCATTGACTGCAAAGAAGATAATCTGAGCCTTGTTCGTGCAGGTATTTCCACTTATGGTATGTATCCGTCTGAGGAAGTTCATAAGGAAAATGTTGCGTTGATGCCGGCATTGGAACTGATCAGTCACGTTGCATATGTAAAATGGGAAGATCCGGATGAGTTGATAAGTTATGGCGGAACTTATAGGACAACAAAAAGGACAAAGATTGTTACGGTTCCGGTCGGCTACGGAGACGGTTATCCGAGAAGTCTGTCCAACAAAGGTTATGTCCTGATCCACGGAAAGAAAGCACCGATCATCGGACGTGTCTGCATGGATCAGTTTATGGTGGATGCGACAGAGATTGATGACGTGAAATTTGGTGATAAGATTACACTTGTCGGACATGACGGAGACGAATTCCTGCCGGTAGAGACATTAAGTGAGCTGTCAGGAAGATTTAACTATGAATTTGTATGTGACCTCGGAAAGCGGATTCCGAGAGAATATATCCGTGACGGAAAAGTTGTAGAGCAGGCTGATTGTTTCGCATAATATAAAACAAAAGCATACATCCGAAAAATATGGGAATACTGAAAGTATCTTAATTTGAGCGGAGTGTGAAGAAGACGTGCAGGTAAGACGCGGTGATATATATTATGCGGATCTAAGTCCGGTTGTTGGATCAGAACAGGGAGGAATCCGGCCGGTTTTAATTATTCAGAATGACACAGGTAACAGGCACAGTCCGACTGTGATCTGTGCAGCGATCACGTCCAGGATGAATAAGGCAAAACTTCCTACGCATGTGGAGATTGATGCAAGGCAGTACCAGCTAGTGAAAAATTCAGTAATCCTTCTGGAACAGATTCGCACGATCGATAAGCAGCGGTTAAAAGATCTGGTATGCCACTTGGATAAAAATATTATGACAAAAGTTGATGAAGCACTGAAAATCAGTCTCAGTCTTCATACATAGAAAAGGAGTACAAGATAATTTACTATGGAAAAGAAAAGTTTATTTCAACGGATCAGGCAGAGTCTCAAACTCGATGACGAGATGGACGAAGCACAGATACGAAAGGCGGCAGGTCTGATCCGTAATATCTTCCGTTATATGGACAAAGATGCAAAGGATATTATGACACACCGGAAAAATATCGTTGCGATTGATGCGACAGAAACACTGGAAAATGCATTTCAGTTCATGCTGGGAGAGAGCTATTCCCGCTTCCCGATTTACGAGGAGGATATAGACCAGATCATCGGTTTTATCCATCTGCGGGAGGCGGCAACCTGTTATTTGGATGAATCGCTCAGAAAACGTCCGGTAAAAGAATTGGATACATATATAAGGTCGGTTTCCTTCATACCAGAGACGAAAAGTATTGATAAATTATTTAAAGAAATGCAGACAAAGAAAAATCACATTGTTATCGTTCTGGATGAATATGGACAGACTTCCGGTCTTGTTGCGATGGAAGATATTCTGGAAGAGATTGTTGGAAATATTCTGGACGAATACGACGAAGAAGAAGAGATGATCCATGCGCAGTTGGACGGAAGCTACCTTGTGGATGGGCTGACGGAACTGGAAGATCTGGAAGATATTCTGCAGATTTCTTTTGAGGAAGAGGAATGTGACACGTTAAATGGATTCCTGATCCGGCAACTTGAACGTATTCCCGGAGAGGATGAAAACTGCTCAGTTCTCTACAATTCCTACCGATTTACAATCTTATCCGTAGATAATAATACAATACAGAGAGTTAAGATTGAAAAAGTACTTGAATAGTGCTAGAATAAAACGATGTGAAATAATTAAGAATAGATACAAGGAGAGATAAGATTTATGTCTGGACATTCAAAATTTGCCAATATCAAACATAAGAAAGAGAAAAATGATGCAGCAAAGGGAAAGATTTTTACAAAAATCGGTAAAGAGCTTGCCGTTGCAGTAAAAGAAGGAGGAAGTTCAGATCCTGCTAATAACAGCAGACTTCGTGATGTTATTGCTAAAGCAAAAGCTAATAATATGCCGAATGATACAATCGACAGAAATATCAAGAAAGCATCCGGAGATGCCAATGCAGCGAATTATGAGCATATTACATATGAAGGATATGGACCAAACGGAACAGCTATTATTGTAGAGACACTGACAGATAACAGAAACCGTACAGCTACGAATGTTAAGAATGCATTTACTAAAGGAAACGGTAATGTCGGAACTCCTGGATGTGTATCCTTCATGTTTGACCGCAAAGGTCAGATTATCATTGATAAAGAGGAATACGAAGGGGACGCAGATGAGCTGATGATGCAGGCACTGGATGCGGGTGCAGATGATTTTATAGAAGAGGAAGACAGCTATGAAGTTGTTACAGATCCGGATACATTCAGTGAAGTACGTCAGTCTCTTGAAGATGCAGGAATCGCTATGGCTTCCGCAGAAGTAACTATGATCCCGCAGACATATGTAGAACTGACAGATGCAAAAGATATTGCAAGCATTCAGAAGACACTGGATATGCTGGATGATGACGATGATGTACAGGATGTATATCACAACTGGGATGAATAGGATATCTGGAAACTTCGGAGGAGAAGCATGGACAATATAGAAAAGACACTGCAAGAGCTGTTTGACGAGATGTTGACACATGTCAAAGGCTTTCGCAGAAAAACATACAACGGAGTTTTTGAAAAAGGATATTTGAAATACCGCCCTGTACTTGTAAGTCTTGAGCAGCTTTTAGCTGAGACAGAAGATGAGGAGAAAGATGCGCTAATAGAAAAACTTTCGCAGGTGATTCCAGCTTATGCGTATGATAAGATGCAGAAAGAAGCGAAAAAAAACAGAGAGCGTCTGGGTGTAGATTATAATATGAATATGGCAGTATATGTTATTCCGTTTCTGAATTACTCCAGAAATGAAGACTGCGAGAAATTGTCCCGTCGCATTGTAGAAGTATGGAATGAGAAGAAGGTTACATCCTTAACACTTTCTCATTCTTCTTATGATGATATTGCGGAAGGATTTCGCAGCAAACTATGTTATATCACTACAGCAGTGTGTGAACATATGCAGAAAGAAGACGACTGCTATGAAATGCAAGTGATGCGCAGATTCCGAGATGAATATCTGATGCAGACGGATGAAGGACGTAGTATTATAAAGGACTACTATGAGGTCGCGCCGGGAATTGTGATGATTTTAAATATGCAGAAAGATGCAGCTGCCATCTATAAGCAACTGTATTGTAAATATTTGCTACCATGCGTGCAACTGATCGAGCAAGGGAAGAAAGCACAGTGCCAGGCATTATATATGCAGATGGTACAGAATCTTAAAATGCAGTATATCTAAATATCAGAATATTATAAGGTATAGTCGGGAGGAAAAGGAAATGAGTGATTACAAACTGGAAACCAAATGTATTCAGTCCGGTTATGAACCGGGAAATGGGGAACCGAGAGTGCTTCCGATTTATCAGAGCACAACATTTAAGTATAACAGCAGTGAGCAGATGGGCAGACTGTTTGATCTGGAGGAATCCGGATATTTTTATACACGTCTGCAGAATCCGACAAATGATGCTGTAGCAGCAAAGATCTGTGATCTGGAAGGCGGTGTTGCCGCAATGCTGACTTCATCCGGACAGGCTGCAAACTTTTACGCAATTATGAATATTGTAGAAGCAGGAGACCATATCGTATGCGCATCTGCGCTTTATGGAGGCACCTATAACCTGTATGCCCATACGATTAAGAAAATGGGTGTGGATGCAACATTTGTTGATCCGGAATGTTCCGAAGAAGAGTTAAATGCAGCATTCCAGGAGAATACAAAAGTTGTATTCGGTGAGACGATCGCCAATCCGGCGCTTGTTGTACTTGATCTGGAGAAATTTGCCAAAGCTGCACATTCACATGGAGTTCCATTTATCGTGGATAATACATTTGCAACTCCAGTCAACTGCCGCCCGTTTGAGTGGGGAGCAGATATCGTTACACATTCTACAACAAAGTACATGGATGGACATGCATCCTGCGTCGGTGGGGCAATCGTAGACAGTGGTAATTTTGACTGGGAAGCGCACAAAGACAAATTCCCGGGACTGACTGCGCCGGATGAGACGTATCATGGAATTGTCTATACAGAGAGATTTGGAAAAGGCGCCTATATTACAAAAGCAACGTCTCAGTTAATGCGTGACCTTGGTTCAATCCAGGCACCGCAGAATGCATTTCTTCTGAACATCGGACTGGAGACTTTACATCTGCGTGTACCGAGACATTGTGAGAATGCTTTAAAAGCAGCTGAATATCTGAAAAACCACGAAAAGGTTGCATGGGTTTGCTGCCCGTCCATGCCAGGTGACAAATACTACGATCTGGCATCCAAGTATATGCCGAACGGAACCTGTGGTGTAATCACATTCGGCTTAAAAGGCGGAAGAGATGCTGCTGTACGCATGATGGACAGCCTGAAGATGATTGCGATCGTGACACATGTAGCGGATGCGAGAAGTTGTGTGCTGCATCCGGCAAGCCACACACATAGACAGATGAATGATGAGGAACTGAAAGAAGCTGGCGTACAGCCGGATCTGATCCGTTTCAGCGTCGGAATCGAGAATGCAGAAGATATTATTGCGGATCTTGCACAGGCTCTTGAGCAGGCTTAATTTTCTGATTTACGAATAAAAATAACAGGACACCTTCATACTAACAATAAAGAAGTATGGAGGTGTTTTTTATGGATCAGAAGCAGTCAGAAGAGAGAGAACAGATCAAAGAAATGGGGAGTCTTGATCTGGGAACAAATAAAGAGAAAGACAGGATTAAATTACTGACGATTATTGGCGAGATCGAAGGTCATGAGGCAGTATCAGGCAATACAAAGGCAACGAAATATGAGCATCTTCTCCCGGTGCTTGCGGAAATAGAAGACAGCGAAGAGATTGATGGACTGCTTGTGCTTCTGCACACACTGGGCGGTGACGTGGAAGCGGGGCTTTCTATTGCAGAGATGATCGCATCGCTCAGCAAGCCTACCGTATCGCTTGTTCTTGGAGGCAGCCATTCTATCGGCGGACCGCTTGCAGTATCAGCCAGATATTCTTTTATTGTTCCAAGCGGCACGATGGTTGTTCATCCGGTGCGTACGAACGGCATGTTTATCGGCGTGGAACAGAGCCTTCGCAATATGCTGAAAACACAGGATCGGATCACCCGATTTCTTTCAGATCATTCGAAAATGAGTCAGGAGAGAATTGAAAAATTAATGCTCAATCCTACAGAACTTGTAAAAGATGTCGGTACTTTGCTGGAAGGTGAAGATGCTGTGAGGGAAGGTCTGATCGATGCGGTTGGGGGTCTTAAGGATGCACTTGGCAAACTGCATGAAATGATCGCGCAGGAGAAGCAAAAAAGAGCAAAATAACGTAATGACATCCCTTCTTAATAATGCTATACTAATAATAGTATTGCCAAGAATAAGGGGGAATATAAATGGCTGCAAAGTCAAGGAAAAAGAGGAGTACAAGGCAGACCAAAAAGAAAAAACAGGAACAGAGTTTCCTGCGGGATGAAGTGACAATCTGGCTGACACTGGCAGTCAGCATTCTGATCATGCTCAGTAATTTCGGCCTGGGCGGCTCGGCGGGAGCAAAGGCTTCCCACGGATTATATTATGCATTTGGAGCAGTTGCCTATGTAGTTCCGTTTCTATTATTTGGAATTGTTGCATTTCTTATCTCAAACAAAGGGAATGTAAATGCATATTTAAAGACAGCGGCAGGACTTATATTTGTTGTCCTGACCTGCGCACTTCTGGAACTGGTGGACAAGATCGGAGGTATCATCGGCGAAAAGATTACGAATGTACTGGCACCGGTTATCGGAGTCGCAGGTACATATGTTGTTGTTCTTATTTTCATGATCATTTGTTTTGTCATTATGACTGGAAAGTCTTTGCTTAAGGGAGTAAAAGAAAGTGGAGACCGAGCATACGGCAAAGCAAAAGAAGATTCTGCCAGAAGAAGGAAGATTGCAAAAGAGCGCCGGGAAGAACGCAGTAAAGAGCGGGAGCGACTGCGTGAACAGAAAGCAAAAGAAGTGCTAGAACAGAAGAAATTCCAGGCAGAGAAACCACCAAAGAGTGTCGGAAAAAGTAAGCGCAGTGAGAAGCATGTGGAAGGTGTTTCGTTTGATACAACACTTGGCGGCGGACAAACACCGGCACACGAAGATATGCATGAAGTTTCAGCAGAACCACAGTTCGTGATCCACCGCGGGGATGATGCGTCTATGCCGGCTGATAAAAACGAGATGCCGTCAGTGGCAGACGCAGATGTTCAGGAAGAGAAACCGCGCAGGCGCAAAACACGTGAAGCGGCTGCAGAACTGGCGAAGGAGACTGCACAGGTTGCGGCTACGGTTGCTTCCGGAGAGAGAAAATCAAAGAAAGCATATCAGTTCCCACCAATCTCACTTTTGAAACGGGGAAAGAATAAAGGTGGAGAATCTGATGCAAGCCTTAGAGAGACCGCAATGAAGTTACAACAGACACTGCAGAATTTCGGAGTCCAGGTTACAGTGACGAATGTAAGCTGCGGTCCTGCAGTAACACGGTACGAGTTACAGCCGGAGATGGGGGTTAAAGTTAGTAAGATCGTTGGGCTTGCCGATGATATCAAACTGAATCTTGCAGCGGCAGACATTCGTATCGAGGCGCCGATTCCTGGAAAAGCAGCAGTCGGAATTGAAGTTCCGAATAAGGAAAATTCCGCAGTTATGCTCCGTGATCTCTTAGAGACCGCAGAGTTCCAGAACAGTCCGTCAAATATTTCATTTGCAGCTGGAAAAGATATCGGTGGCAAAGTTGTTGTGACGGATATTGCAAAGATGCCACATCTTCTGATCGCAGGTGCAACCGGTTCCGGTAAATCTGTCTGCATCAACACAATCATTATGAGTATTTTATATAAAGCAAGACCAGATGAAGTGAAGCTTATCATGATTGATCCGAAAGTTGTAGAGTTAAGTGTATATAACGGGATTCCGCATCTGATGATTCCGGTTGTGACCGATCCGAAGAAAGCAGCAGGTGCTCTTAACTGGGCGGTTGCGGAGATGACGCGAAGATATCAGGCATTCGCAGAATACAATGTACGTGATATGAAAGGCTACAATGCGAAAGTAGAAGCAATGCCGGAACCAGCTGAGGGTGAACCGGCAAAACCGGTTCTGATGCCACAGATTGTCATTATCGTAGATGAGCTTGCAGATCTGATGATGGTAGCGCCGGGAGATGTAGAAGAAGCAATCTGCCGTCTGGCGCAGCTTGCCCGTGCAGCCGGAATCCATCTGGTTGTTGCAACACAGCGTCCATCCGTAAATGTTATTACCGGACTGATCAAGGCAAATATGCCGTCAAGAATTGCATTTTCCGTATCGTCCGGTGTTGATTCCAGAACAATCATCGATATGAACGGAGCAGAGAAACTGCTTGGAAAAGGTGATATGCTTTTCTACCCGTCCGGTTATCAGAAACCAGCCAGAGTACAGGGTGCGTTTGTAACGGATAAAGAAGTGCAGGATGTTGTGGAGTATCTGAAATCACATAATGATGATTCCGGATATGATGAAAACGTTGTAAACCATGTGAATACTTCGGAGATCGGAAGTGGAAGCATCGGAAGTGCAGATACCGGGGAGACGGATGTGCATTTTATAGAGGCCGGAAGACTGATCATTGAAAAGGACAAGGCGTCTATTGGTATGTTGCAGCGTACGTTTAAGATTGGATTTAATCGTGCAGCGCGCATTATGGATCAGCTTTGTGAAGCTGGAGTTGTAGGCGGCGAAGAAGGCACGAAACCACGAAAGATTTTGATGTCTGCGGAGGAATTTGAGCAGTATATCACAAAAAAATCATAAGTTTCCAGTTGCAAGCAGAAAAACTTTGAAGTATAATAGTGGAGTTTCGAGAAAATATACAGGGAGGAGGACATGATGAATCATGAAATGTAAATACTGCGGACATGAGATACCGGATGGTGTGTTGTATTGTGATGCATGTGGGAATGAAGTCCGTATTGTTCCTGATTATAATCCTCTTGATGATATGTTAACCGAGCAGGTTCGGTTTTCGATAGATGAACAAAATGAAGGGAAAGAAGATCCGGATTATCTGGCATATGACCGTACCCGGGTGGATGTCCGAAGTAATACGGGTGGACGTACCAGTGGAAGATCTGGCGCAACCGGTAGAATAACAGGAGTATCTGCCCGCACGACAAGACGAACGATGAATACGCGTGTGACGGGCGATACATCTATCCGGGCAACCGGTAAAACTACGGTGCTTCGCCAGACCGGAAGAACAGGAAATACAGGCAGAACCGGACGTACCGGTCAGATCGCAGACCGTACCGGAGGCGGTAAAAGGTCTGTGAGTCGTAAGAAGAAAGAACAGAAGATGGCAAGACTTAGGAGAAAGCGCCGGATTGTCATTCTTGTTCTTATTCTTTGTATTGCTGCGATCGCTGGTATCAGTTATGCACTTTACATCAATTCCTATACGGGAATTGTAAGAAGTGGTAATAATGCACTTAAGAATCAGGAATATTCAAAAGCGGAAAGTTATTTTAAAAGAGCGATCAAAAAGAATAAGCAACGGCCGGAGGCTTATAGCGGTCTTGCAAAGACATATCTCGGTCAGGATGAAGATGACAAGGCAGAGAATGTATTCCTGGACGCGATTGATTCGCAGTCAGGAAATGCGGACCTTTATGATGCCTGTTTCCAGTTTTATCTGGATACAGACCAGACACTTAAGATTCCGGAACTTTTCGATGACGCTGATGATTCTGTACAGGAACAGTTGTCAGAATATGATATTGACAGACCAACATACAGTCTGGATGATAAAAAGACATATGATGATGTACAGCAGGTGACACTTACCGCCGGTAAAGGAATGACGATTTATTATACAACCGATGGAACGGATCCGACATTTGACAGCGACAAATACAAAGAACCGATTCAGCTTGAAGAAGGGGAAAATGACGTGCGTGCAATTGCTGTCAATAAAAAAGGGATACCGAGCAGCACTGCACAGAAGGTGTATAAGATTGTGTTCCCGATTGAGGAAGCACCGGCTATTTCACCGTCTACCGGACAGTACGAAAGTAGTCAGACGATTGAAATTAAAGTACCGGATGGATATACGGCATACTATACGATGAATGGAAAGACACCGACAACATCCTCAAAGAAATATACCGGGCCGATTAAGATGCCGGAGGGCGAGACATTGTTTAAGGCGATTCTTGTAAACAGTGACGGACGTTCAAGTGGTGTTACAACACGTAATTACGTGCTGGATCTCAGCAGCTCGAAGGGCAATTCAGATACCTCATCCAATATATCCGGAAGCAACAGCGATTCTTCGGATATATCTACGTCCGACAGTAATACTGACGGATTGGGAACAGATACAACAACCGGAAGCCGTTCCAACCGTGTGATCACCGGAAAGGGAGGAGCTTCTGAGTAGGACCGATGTCAGAATAAAGCAAAAAGATAATATAAGAAATGAGCAGGGACACATGGAAAGTGAAGCTTATCATGTGTCCTTTTTTGTGTAATAGTTTCGTTTCTACTACGTAAAAACTCTCCAGAAGGATGCGCACTCACGTGAAATGGCAGAGTGTAATAAGCAACAGCACTCATCGCAAGAAAATGCCTTGGCACATTCTATTTTGTTATGACGATATGAAAAAAAGATTGTACGAAAATAAGTGCAAAAAGTTATAAAAAAACTATTGCGTTATTTTTTTAACAGATATATAATTGCGTTAAAGAATTAACAAAATAATATATCTTAAGAAAAGGAGATGCGAACAATGGCAAGATTTACATTACCAAGAGACGTATATCACGGCAAAGGATGTTTGGAAGAACTTAAGAATTTAAAAGGTAAAAAAGCAATCCTCGTAGTAGGCGGCGGTTCTATGAAGCGACAGGGATTTCTGGACAAGGCTGTCGGTTATTTGAAAGAAGCTGGTATGGAAGTCCAGTTGTTTGAAGGTGTAGAACCTGATCCATCTGTAGAAACTGTAATGAAAGGTGCAAAAGCAATGCAGGAGTTCGAACCGGACTGGATCGTTGCTATGGGTGGAGGATCACCAATCGATGCTGCAAAAGCAATGTGGGCATTTTATGAATATCCGGACATTACATTTGAAGATCTGATCACACCGTTCAGTTTCCCGGAATTAAGACAGAAAGCAAAATTTGCAGCGATTCCGTCTACATCGGGAACGGCAACAGAGGTTACGGCATTCTCCGTTATCACAGATTATGCAAAAGGAATCAAATACCCTCTGGCAGATTTCAATATCACACCAGATGTAGCAATCGTTGATTCAGAACTGGTAGAAGGACTTCCGGCAAAACAGGTTGCATATACAGGAATGGATGCACTGACACATGCGATTGAAGCTTATGTATCTACTCTGAACTGTGTATATACAGATCCACTTGCAATCCAGGCAATTGAAATGGTATTCGATTACCTGCCGGCATCTTACAACGGAAATATGGAAGCAAGAGCACAGATGCATGACGCACAGTGTCTCGCAGGAATGGCATTTTCCAATGCATTACTTGGAATTGTCCACTCTATGGCACATAAGACGGGTGCAGTTTTCTCAACCGGTCATATCACACATGGTCTTGCGAATGCAATGTATCTGCCATATGTAATCAAATACAATGCAAAAGATCCGATCGCAGCAAAACGTTATGCGGAGATCGCACGTAAAGTAGGACTTCCGGGAGCTTCAGAAAAGGCACTGATCAATAGTTTGTGTGAGAAGATCCAGGCATTCAATGTAAAACTTAACATTCCGGCAACATTAAAAGAGTTCGGAATCAAAGAAGATGAATTCAAAGAGAAGATTGCTACAATCGCTGAAAATGCTGTTGGTGATGCCTGTACAGGATCTAACCCAAGAGCCATCGATCCGGCAACAATGGAAAAGTTATTTACATGCATTTATTACGGAACAGAAGTTGACTTTTAATTCGGCATTTTTCCAATTACCATACATAAGGAAGGAAGCGGAACCTGACTCCGCTTCCTTCTTTTATCGCCGTCAGGGCAATATAAAAAATATAACATTTATGTGTCCGTCAGGCTGCATTTGATGAATGTTAAATGTTTATCTACAAGTATATAATTATAATAAATAGTCAAAAGAAGAGAATTACTGCAAAACAATTGTACAAAAACAGGATGTATTGCTTGCTATTTTTCTAAAAATATTTTATTATGATAAAAGGATTATATTCGAGGAGGAAGAAAGATGTACAAGATATTGAAAGCTGAGAAATTGGCTGCGAACATTTATCTTATGGATGTCGAAGCTCCACGTGTTGCACGTCACTGTGAACCGGGACAGTTCGTTATCGTTAAGATGGATGAAAAAGGGGAACGTATTCCACTTACAATTTGTGATTATGACAGAGAAGCCGGAACGATTACAATTGTATTCCAGCCGGTAGGAGCATCTACAACAAAGATGACAGAGATGAAAGCCGGAGATTATTTCCGCGATTTCACAGGACCGCTTGGATGTCCATCTGAATTTATTCATGAAGATCTGGAAGAACTGAAAAAGAAGAAAATCTTATTTGTCGGTGGTGGTGTCGGAGCCGCACCGGTATACCCACAGGTAAAATGGATGAAAGAGCATGGAATCGATGTGGATGTTATCATCGGCTCCAAGACAAAAGACCTCTTAATTCTGGAAGACCAGATGGAGGCAGCTGCAGGAAATTATTATCCATGTACAGATGATGGATCTTATGGTCATGCAGGTATGGTTACAACAAAGATCGAACAGCTTGTAGAAGAAGGCAACAAATACGATGTCTGTATCGCAATCGGACCAATGATCATGATGAAATTCGTATGCCTGCTTACAAAGAAACTGGAGATCCCGACAGTTGTAAGTATGAATCCGATCATGGTAGACGGAACCGGTATGTGTGGAGCCTGTCGTCTGATTG
Organism: Dorea hominis; assembly: GCF_014287705.1. Taxonomy (NCBI): domain Bacteria; kingdom Bacillati; phylum Bacillota; class Clostridia; order Lachnospirales; family Lachnospiraceae; genus Dorea; species Dorea hominis. The sequence goes on from NZ_JACOOY010000002.1 coordinate 194,144, forward strand.
TAGGCGGAGAAGTAAAATTCGCATGCGTAGACGGACCGGAATTTGACGGACATCTCGTTGATTTTGACAACGCTATGAAGAGACAGCAGATGTATAAGACACAGGAAGGTCGTGCGATGTTAAAATTACAGGAAGGTGACACCCATCACGGTGGATGTGGCCAGTGCGGAGGTGAGAACTAATGGCAGATGTATTAAAAAGAGTGCCTGTCAGAGAACAGGATCCAAAAGTAAGAGCTACGAATTTCGAAGAAGTTTGTTATGGATATAATCAGGAAGAGGCAATGGAAGAAGCTACACGTTGCCTGAACTGTAAGAATGCAAGATGTATCCAGGGATGTCCGGTATCGATCAACATTCCGGGATTTATCTCAAAAGTAAAAGAAGGAGATATCGAAGGCGCATATAAAGTAATCGGTGAGTCTTCTGCACTTCCTGCAATCTGCGGACGTGTATGTCCACAGGAATCACAGTGTGAGTGCAAATGTATTCGTGGAATCAAAGGCGACGCCGTATCTATAGGTAAACTGGAAAGATTCGTTGCAGATTATGCACTGGAACATGATATTAAACCTGAAAAAGCTGAGAAGACCAATGGTCACAAAGTTGCAGTGATCGGTTCCGGTCCGTCCGGACTTACCTGCGCAGGAGATCTTGCCAAATTAGGATATGAAGTAACTGTATTTGAGGCACTTCACGAACTCGGGGGTGTGCTTGTATATGGTATTCCTGAATTCCGTCTTCCAAAGCAGAAAGTTGTTAAGAAAGAGATCGAGAAAGTAAAAGAACTCGGTGTTAAGTTCGAGACAAACGTTGTAATCGGTAAATCTACAACGATTGACCAGTTAATGGAAGAAGAGAACTTCGAAGCAGTATTCATCGGATCAGGAGCCGGACTTCCAATGTTTATGGGTATTCCGGGAGAAACTGCAAATGGCGTATTCTCTGCAAATGAATATCTGACAAGAAGTAACCTGATGAAAGCATTTGATGATTCTTATGATACACCGATCGCAGCAGGCAAGAAAGTTGCAGTTGTCGGTGGTGGTAACGTAGCTATGGATGCTGCGAGAACGGCACTTCGTCTTGGCGCAGAAGTACATGTTGTATATCGTCGAAGCGAAGCAGAGCTTCCGGCAAGAGCAGAAGAAGTTCACCATGCAAAAGAAGAAGGTATCATCTTTGATCTTCTTACCAATCCGAAAGAGATTCTCGTTGATGAGAACGGTTGGGTGAAAGGTATGAAAGTTGTGAAGATGGAACTTGGTGAGCCTGATGCATCCGGAAGAAGACGTCCGGTTGAGATTCCTGGATCTGAGTATGATATTGACCTGGATACAGTGATCATGTCTCTTGGCACTTCTCCGAACCCACTGATTGCTTCTACAACAAAAGGTCTGGAGACAAACAAGAGAAGATGCATCGTTGCCGAAGAAGACAACGGACAGACTTCCAAAGCATTTGTATTTGCCGGCGGAGATGCCGTTACAGGAGCTGCTACAGTTATCCTTGCTATGGGAGCTGGTAAAGCGGGAGCAAAAGGTATCCACGAAGCATTATCCAAATAGAACATATAAAAATCTTAAAGTTTTATACAGATATCAATCATTAAGATTATGAAGACGAAAAGACAAGGGCAGGTAATTCTGTGCCTTGTCTTTTTTTCTGGGTGTGGTATAATTTTGAAATATGACGTGATGAAAACAGCAAGCAGAAAGGAGTATTTATGACTGTATTTTTAGGACTTATCATTCCTTTTATCGGAACAACTCTTGGCGCAGTTTGCGTATTTTTTGTGAAAAATGAATTAAAACCGTTGATCCAGAAATCGCTGCTCGGATTCGCAGCGGGAGTAATGGTTGCAGCCTCTGTGTGGTCTCTTCTGATACCTGCAATGGAGATGAGCGGGTCAATGGGCAGGCTTGCATTTCTCCCGGCTGCGGTTGGATTCATTATCGGGATCCTGTTTTTGCTGATTCTGGACCGGGCTATTCCACATCTGCACATCGGATGCGAGGAGGCAGAAGGCCCGGTATGCAGTCTGAAAAAATCAACGATGCTGATTCTTGCTGTAACGATTCATAATATTCCGGAAGGAATATCCAGCGGTGCCATATTTGCCGGCATCGTCAGCGGCAATACCAATATAACTCTGGCGGGAGCATTTGCTCTGTCTATTGGTATTGCAATCCAGAATCTTCCGGAGGGATTTATTGTCTCTCTGCCAATAAGAAGTGAAAATGGACGTGGAAAGGCATTTTTCTATGGTATGCTTTCTGGAATCGTTGAACCGATCGCGGGTGGGATTACTGTATTATTTGCTTCTTTTATTACACCGGGATTGCCGTATCTGCTTGCATTTGCGGCAGGGGCGATGATCTATGTTGTCGTTGAGGAATTGATTCCGGAGGCAGCGGAAGGTGAACACAGTAATATTGGAACCATCGGATTTGCAGCAGGATTCGTATTAATGATGATTCTGGATGTGGCACTGGGATAAAAGTGCTGTATATCAGAAAGTTACAATAAATAAAAGGACACGAACAGCTATGGGACAGAACCTTGAGGATATCCGCTTTGACGGAGAACTTTTTTTAGAAGACGTATTAGAAAAATTACATAAAAAGATGGATGAACTGAAAGAGGATCTGACTGCCGGGGAACAGGAGATCCGCCAGATGCATGACTATTACTGGGAAAATTATACCGAGATGGACCAGTATGGATATGAAGATTATGATAATCAGCAGGCACTTTTGCATCAGGTGAATGCAAATCAGGAAAAACTGCGCATGCAGCAGAGAATTGCAAGGCTCATGGATGCCCCTTTTTTTGGACGAGTGGATTTCATCTATGATGGAGAAGACGAATCGGAGCCATTTTATATTGGAATCGGAAATTTTGCGCCGGAAGCGGGTATGTGTCCGCTGATCTATGACTGGCGTGCGCCGGTCTGCGGACTTTTCTATGATTATGATGCCGGAGAAGCTTCCTATGAGGCGCCATCCGGTACGATCACAGGAAAGATTGCATCCAAGTGGCAGTATAAGATCCGTAAGGGAAAAATGATCTATGCCTTTGAGAGCGATACGAAGATTGATGATGAGATTTTAAAACAGGAGCTTGGAAGCAACAGCGATGTACAGTTAAAGAATATTGTGCGCACGATCCAGAAGGAACAGAACGCAATCATCCGTAACCGCAAAGACCAGATTCTTGTGATCCAGGGTGTGGCAGGAAGTGGCAAGACATCGGTAGCGCTTCATCGAGTGGCATATCTTCTGTATCATGACAGAGAACATCTGAAAGCGTCAAATGTGCTGATTTTATCGCCGAACAGTGTGTTTTCAGATTATATTTCACATATTCTGCCGGAACTTGGAGAAGAAAACATCCGGGAGATGAGCTTTGATCTTTTTGCATACAAAGAACTGCATAGTATTGTAAATGACTGTGAAGACCGCTATGACGAACTGGAACATCAGATGCAGTTCCCGGACGCAGCTGCAAAGAAGCAGTATGAATTGAAACAGTCACCGGAGATCATCGGAATGATGGAGGCATTTCTTGCACTTTTGGAAGAAGAGCTGGTTGATCTGAAAGAGATCTCTTATAAAGGATATACTAAGTCAGAGAGTGAAATTATCTCTCTCTTTTATTTCAAATTCCAGAATACACCGCTGCTCGCAAGAATGGATGCAGTCATGGATTATTTTAAAGATGAATTTGTGACTTTAAGAGGCAGGGAACTCTCCGAGGAAGAAGAGGAATATCTGAAAGAAAAGGCAGGGCAGATGTATATGGAACGTGATATTTATCATATTTATAACCGCTTTCTGGAGTTTGCAGGTTATGAAACATTACCAGATCTGCCATATGAAAAAAGGATCCTTTCTTATGAAGATGTCTATCCGATGTTATATTTAAAATACCGCCTGTGCGGAGCCACACAGCATAAAAATGTCAAACATCTTGTCATCGATGAGATGCAGGATTATTCTTATCTGCAGTACAGTATTCTTGCCATGTTATTCCCGTGCAGAATGACGATCCTCGGCGACCGCATGCAGACAATGGATGAAAAGCAACAGGATGTCACCCGGTTTCTTCCGAAGATTTTTGACCGGAAAGTAAGGAAACTGGAGATGAATAAAAGTTATCGTAATACTGTCGAGATCGCAGAGTATGCAAGAGCACTGAGCGGCGATCAGGAGCTGGAACTTCTGATGCGTCATGGACAGGGTGTTACAGAACAGACATTTGTTTCAAAAGAAGCGTTGCTGGATCAGGTTCTTATAGATGTAAACCTGGAAAAATACGAGACTGCTGCCATTTTAACACTGACAGAAGAAGATGCTTTAACCGTCTGTCAGATTTTGAAGGACAGGGAAGAAAATTATCATTATATTGACCGTAATACATCTGCGTTTGAAAAAGGGCTTACCGTGACAACCTTTTATCTGGCAAAAGGGCTGGAATTTGACCAGGTATTCACTGCATTTTTCCATCGTGACAATCCACTTTACAAGCAGGCGGCTTACATCAGTGCGACAAGGGCGCTGCATGAACTTTTTGTCTATCAGATATAAGGAGAGATAAGAAATCTATGAAAATAACAGTGATAACCGTAGGGAAAATAAAAGAAAAATATCTGAAAGATGCAATTGCAGAATACAGCAAACGGCTCAGCCGTTACTGCAAACTGGAAATTCTGGAAGTTGCTGATGAGAAGACACCGGATGGTGCAAGTGAGATAGTAGAAGAGAATATCCGCGAAAAAGAAGGCGAACGGATTTTAAAGCTGATCAAAGAGGACGCATATGTCATCACGCTGGAAATCAGCGGAAAGATGTTAACTTCCGAGGAACTGGCAGACCGGATCGAGACACTTGGAATCCAGGGGAAAAGCCACCTGGTATTCGTGATCGGCGGATCGATCGGACTTGGAAGAGAAGTGTTAAGGCGTTCCGACTATGCACTCAGTTTTTCCAAAATGACATTTCCGCATCAGCTTATGCGCGTCATTTTGCTGGAGCAGATTTACAGAAGTTATCGCATTATCAATGGAGAGCCGTATCATAAATAAGATGATATCAGATAAGGTGTGGTGAAAGTGCATAGTACGTAATTATCTGCAGACATCACAACATCAACATTATATAGATTATATAGAACAGAAGGTTAGAACATGAACGAAGATAAAGAATTTTTAGGAACAGAACCAATTGGAAAATTATTATTAAGACTGGCGCTTCCAACCCTAGCGGCTCAGATTATCAATATGCTGTACAATATTGTGGACCGTATTTATATCGGGCATATCCCACATGTAGGTGCGGCGGCACTGACAGGAGTCGGTGTCTGCATGCCACTGATTATGATCGTGTCTGCATTTGCGGCACTGGTCGGATATGGAGGTTCGCCGAGAGCATCCATTTATCTCGGAAAGAAAGATGTTGAATCGGCAGAGAAGATTTTAGGAAACTGCTTTACAATGCAGATTCTTGTATCGCTGATACTGACAGCAGTTTTGATTATCTGGAATCGGGATCTTCTGCTTGCATTCGGTGCCAGTGAAAATACAATTCCCTATGCGAACAGCTATATGAATCTTTATGCACTTGGAACGCTGTTTGTAGAACTGACACTTGGTATGAACGCATTTATTACGACACAGGGATTTGCTAAGACTGGAATGTATTCCGTTTTGATTGGTGCAGTTGCCAATATCATCCTGGATCCTGTGTTTATCTTTTTACTGGGTATGGGAGTGAGAGGAGCGGCGCTTGCTACAATACTTTCGCAGGCTCTTTCCTGCATCTGGGTCGTGAGTTTTCTGTGTGGGAAGAAGACATTTATCCGTATCCGGAAAGAGAATCTGAAACTGATACCGAAAGTAATTTTACCGTGTCTTGCACTTGGATCTGCAACATTTATTATGCAGGCAAGTGAGAGCGTTATTTCGGTATGCTTCAATTCTTCGCTTCAGAAATACGGCGGAGATATGGCAGTTGGAGCTATGACAATCCTTACAAGCGTCATGCAGTTTGCAATGCTTCCGCTTCAGGGATTCGGCCAGGGGGCACAGCCAATCATGAGTTACAATTACGGCGCAAAAAATGTAAAGCGTGTAAAAGCCGCCTTTTTATTACTATTAAAGATCAGTATGATCTATGCAGTTATTTTATGGGGCTGCGTCATGTTCTTCCCGCAGATTTTTGCCGGAATCTTCACAACAGATACGGCACTGGTTGCATTTACAGCAAAAGCGCTCCGTGTATATCTTGCAGTGATGTTCCTGTTCGGTATCCAGATTTCCTGCCAGATGGCGTTTAATTCACTTGGAAGAGCTGTGGAATCCATTATCGTTGCAGTTGTACGTAAGTTCGTGCTTCTGATTCCGCTTATCTATATTATTCCGCAGATCTTCCGCGCGGATCAGACAACAGCGGTTTATATGGCAGAGCCGGTCGCAGATTTGATCGCAGTTACATTTACGGCAATTTTATTTTCTGTTCGATTCAAAAAGGCGCTTAGAGCAATCTAGGCGCCTTTTTGAATCGGATGCATAATCTGTCATTAGCAGATTATACGTTGCAGTATATTAAATTTCATTTGGAGAGTGTGCTCGGTTACGTCTGGCTCCGATGATATAGATAAGCGTCATCGGATAATCTAATATCAACCCGAAAAGGAAAATAATACAATCACCCGTTTCAATCGGGCTGTCAATACTCATAATGGCATTATAAATGTCATTTCCGGCTATGAATATGAGGAAAATAAGTCCAAGTGCAAGGATTTTATTTCCCTTTTCTGGTGTATTACAGCCATGTTCGGCATAATATCCCATAAAGAAAGCATAAGCTGCAAATATATTATAATAAATAATTTCCGTCGCAGAAAGACCACCAAATACAGCCACCAGTCCCATTGAGATTGGGAGAAGTCCATAAAGCTGAAAATAGATTCCGCTGATTCGCAATAATTTTCTGCCGCCAAGTGCCTGCATTCCGCCGATGGAATATACAAGATCTTCACAGAATTCCCGAATCGGTTTTCCGATAACCTCCATAAAATCTTCCCCTCGTTCCTGTGATTCTAATGCCATTCCAGTAATGTCCTCTTCAATCTGACGAATCTCTTCAGTAGAAAGAGGGAACGTACGGATATATCGTTTTGCTTTTCTCATAATTTTTTCATTTTCCTTTGTTAGTTTCATAATGATTCCTCCATATTTAAGATTTCATTTACTGATTTCTGCACCTGATTCCAACAGTTTATAAATCCATGCAGATAGGTAAGTCCTTCGTCGGTAATGGAATAGTATTTGCGCCTTGGTCCAAGAGGAGACGGACGCAGAGTTGAACTAATATAATTCTTCTTCTCCAATCTGACGAGAAGTGGATAAATCGTTCCTTCTTTAATATCCTCAAAACCATACTCTGTAAGGCTGGTTACAATCTGGTAGCCGTAAGTGGTTTCCCGAGACAGAATCTGTAAAATACAACCTTCCAGTGTCCCGCGCATAAGCTGTGACTTGTCATACATATTGTAATCACCATCCTTTTTTCAAATTCTTTATTTACTACCTTACAATACATAGTAGCTATTGACTATATTGTAACACATAGTAGTGAGATGTCAAGTGAAACATAAAAATGATTTACAGATAAGGAAAGCATATATTGCGTCTGGGAATAGTCCTTGTGAGAAAATGCGATCTGCTGTATGATGTGTATATAATAAAAATTAGAGAGGGCATAATAAAATGGAAATAAACAGGATAACTGAATTAACGGATTTTATAGAGCAGTCACCGACCGCTTTCCATGCGGTACAAAATTTGAAAACCATGCTGGATAAAGATGGATTCCAGGAATTAAAGGAAGCTGAAAAATGGCATCTGGAACCAGACGGAAAATACTATGTCACAAGAAATAATTCCAGCATTATTGCATTGAAAATAGGAAATGCTTTGGATGAATACAGCTTTCATGTGACGGCATCCCACAGCGATTCACCGACATTCAAATTAAAAGAAAATATCGAGATAAATGTCGCTGGAAAGTATACCGTGCTCAACACAGAAGGATACGGCGGTATGATCTGTTCTACATGGTTCGACAGACCGCTTTCGTTGGCAGGCCGTGTTATGGTAAAAGATGGAAACAGTATTGAAACAAAATTAGTGAAAATTAATCGTGATCTGCTTATGATCCCAAGTCTTGCCATTCATATGGACCGCAAAGTAAACGATGGAAAATCCTACAACAAACAGATCGACATGCTTCCGGTTCTGTCCGGCAGTGTAAAAGAATCCGGCGAGATAAAAGCGATCATTGCAAAAGAACTGGATGTAGAAACAGAGGATATTTATGGAATGGATCTTTTCTTATATAACCGTATGAAAGCGGTACGCTGGGGAAGTGAAGAAGAATTTATTGGATGTCCGAGACTGGATGATTTAGAGTGTGCATTTACTTCTGCAAAAGCATTCCTGACAGCCGGTAATCAGAAAAATATCAATGTCTTTGCCTGCTTTGATAATGAAGAAGTCGGTTCCGGAACGAAACAAGGAGCCAAGTCTACCTTCCTTTTTGATGTATTGTGGCGCACAAATCAAGCACTGGGATACAGCGAAGAAGATTTTTACCGTGCACTTGCAGGAAGCTTTCTGTTAAGCTGCGACAATGCACATGCTGTGCATCCGAATTACAGGCAGAAAACAGATACGACGAACTGTACTTATATGAACGAAGGAATTGTTGTGAAATCACATGCCGGTCAGAAATATACAAGTGATGCGGTCAGTATTGCGGTATTTAAGATGATCTGTGAAAAAGCAGGTGTTCCGGTACAGTTTTTCGCAAACCGTTCGGATGAAGCAGGTGGCAGTACGCTTGGTAATCTTGCTATGGCTCAGGTGTCCATGAACACAGTTGATATCGGGCTGCCACAGCTTGGCATGCATTCCGCATATGAGACAGCCGGTGTCAAAGATGTGGATTCTATGATACGTGCCATACAGGAATTTTATCAAACGCACATAAAAGCAAACGCGGATGGAAATTACATTCTCAAAGAATAAAATCAGAAATAAATTTACAAAACATTGTGTGAAAGAGTTCGCTGAACGAAATAATAATAAAAGAAAATCTCTGGGAAAACAGGAGCAGTCACGCTCTTTATTTCCAGAGATTTTTATCTTACATGCTTTCTGTTATCTCTTTATTCATCCCATCCTTCATAAAAACGGATGTTCATGGAAATGTTGCGGACAATATCGCCTTCTTCCAAAGTCAGATCTTCCAGATCACTGACATATGGGATGAGTGGTTCGTCTTCGGATAATTCCAGTGTCAACCAGTCTTTTCCGGCATCGTTGATACTGTCGATGGCGTCATCCAGAGTCTCCCCTTCTCCGTAACAATATTCCAGGTCCGGGAAATAACCTTTGTAGCTGCCTTCTTCAGTCTGACGGAAGATGGCAGGATATATAAATTTCATAAAATAGTTCCTCCTTCATTCGGTAAATGCATATCTTGTACTATTATAGCATCCAGAAATCAGAATGCAAGGTCTAAGAGACTATACAGGCGGAATAAACTCATGTATAATGTTAGATGCCAGGGGCAAAAGCCTAAAACTACGATGTGCTTGCACATGAGTAGTTTTAGGGCTTAATGCCCCGCCCCGATATGAGCATAAAAGTGGAGCGTAAGCTTCACGATATGCGAATATTGGGTAGAATTGTGAGAGTACGAAGTACGAAACAATTCGTATGGAATCTGTATATAACAGATGTGAAATAAGAAAAGTATCGGAGGTTTTTATGTTTACAATCAGAGATGTTAAAGAGACAGACAGAGAAGTCCTTTTTGCGATGGAGAAGGAATTTTATGAAGGACCGGCGTGTGACCACACGGTTCCGGAAGAAAATTTTGAGGCAACACTTAAGGAATGCCTGCGCAGCCGACAGTATGCGAGAATGTTGATGCTGGAAGATGAAACCGGCGTTGTCGGATATTTTAATATGTCTCTTACTTGGAGCAACGAGGCGGGAGGACAGACAGTTCTCTTAGAAGAACTTTTCTTCAAACCGGAAGCGAGAGGCAAAGGTTATGGAACAAAAGTATTTGCATGGGTAGAAGAAGAATACCCGGATGCTAAGAGATACCGCCTGGAGGCAACACCGTGCAATGAAAAAGCAATCGCGTTATACAAAAGGCTTGGATATGAAGGACTTGATTATTATCAAATGATTAAGGAACGTTAAAATACAGCACATGCAAAATTTGCTATTGGCAGTTTTCTTCAGATGCTATGGCGACAAAGAATTGTAGTTAAGTAAAAAAGAAATGGGGAAGTATATGAAAAGACAAAAGAAAAAAAGATTGATACTGCGTATTTTCAGAAATCTGATCTGTATCGGATTGTTTGTTATTCTTGCAGCACTTCTTGGAAATGCATGGGTGATCGGAAGCACGAAAGGTCTGATCAAAAAGGAATCTGAAGTGAAATCTTCAAAAGCAGACTGTATCCTTGTACTTGGAGCAGGCGTACACAAGGACAATTCACCGTCGCTTATGTTACGGGACCGTCTGGAGACGGCATGCAGACTTTATGAAGAAGGAGCAGCATCCAAGATCATTATGAGTGGCGATCATGGCAGAAAAGACTATGACGAAGTACAGGTTATGAAAGATTATGCCATAGACAAAGGGATTCCGTCTTCAGATATTTTTATGGATCATGCCGGATTTTCCACTTATGAGAGTATGTATCGTGCAAAGGCGGTTTTTCAGGTAAAGAATATGATCGTTGTGTCACAGAAATATCATCTGTATCGTGCACTGTACAGTGGCAAGGGGCTTGGAATGAAGGTGACCGGAGTTCCGGCAAAGGAAACGCGCTATGCAGGACAGATGTACCGGGATCTGCGGGAACTTCTGGCAAGAGATAAAGACGTTGTATCGGTATTGCGCAAGACAAAACCGACATATCTTGGAGAAGCGATCCCGGTGAGCGGAGACGGGGATGCAACCAACGATCAGTAAAGTTTTTTGCGTGGATGTGAGCATATTGAAATAAAGATCTGCATAGATTACAATAACATCCATAAGAAGGCAGTCGGTGTGTATGGAGTTTGCAGAGATACCGAAAGATGTACTTCCGGGGCTGTCGGTTCTGACAGTAACCGGTAATGTGGAGCTTACGCTGGAGAACTACCGTGGGATTCTGGAATATACAGGCGAACTTGTCCGGGTGCAGGTAAAAGGCGGCCAGTTAAAAGTTACCGGAGAGCATCTGATGATCTCCTATTATACGAATGATGAGATGAAAATGACCGGATGGATCCGGGATATCGAATATCATTGCAGTGAATAAGGAGGTGTCGGAAAAGATGCTGATCCGTTTGTGGAGATATACCCGGGGATATTTAAGAATCCGTATTACAGGCTCCGGAACCGAGCGTTTTATTAATGGCTGTCGTCACAGGAACATCCGTCTCTGGAATCTGCAGGTGGTAAATGGCGCATATGAAGTAAATATGTTCGTATGCGATTTCAAAAAACTGAAAACGATTCTTCGAAAGACCGGTACGAAAGTCACGATCGTGAAGCGTATTGGTCTTCCTTTTTTTCTGCTCCGCTATCGCAGGAGAAAATTATTTTTTACGGGATGTGTACTGTGTTTTGCATTACTGGTCATGCTGACACGTTTTATCTGGGATATTGATCTGTCGGGAAATCAGATCTATACGAGAGAGCAGATTCTTCATTATTTGGAAAATAATAAGGTACATACCGGAATGGTGAAATCGAAAGTAAACTGCGGCAAGATTGCAGCAGATCTTAGAAGGAATTATAAAAATATCATATGGGTTTCAGCGAGCATTGACGGCAATCGGCTCTGTATCCGTGTCCGGGAAAATATGGATGCATACAGAAGTAAGACAAAGAAACTGACGGAAAATAGAAAAGAGAAAGCCGTGTCCCCTTATGATCTTGTCGCAGATACAGATGGTGTGATCACAGAAATTGTTCCAAGGGAAGGTATTCCCAGAATCCGGAAAGGAAAGAAGGTCAGAAAGGGACAGGTGCTTGTGTCCGGTCAGGTTCCGGTAAAGGATGACAGTCAGACAGTGATCGATTACCAGTATCACAGGGCAGATGCGGATATCAAAGCGGAAGTAAAGATTCCATATAAAGAGGTTTTAGCAAACAGTTATACGAAAAAAGTTTATGGAACAATAAAGAAGAAAGAAGACTATATAAGGATTGCAGACTGGCAGTTTCAGGCCGGAGATATTTTCCCCGAAAAACAGACAGAACAGACGAAAAAACAGGAAATTTATATCACAAATCATCCACTCTGCCTTTTTGACCGCATCAAACTGCCGGTTTCTTATGGCACGAAAACAACAGTTTTTTACAGAATAAGTCAGAAAAATCATACAACAAAGGAAAAACAGCAGCTTTTAAGCCATACATTTTCACAATATTGCCGTGATTTGGAGAAAAAAGGGGTAGAAATTCTGGAGAATGATGTTAAAATATACACAGGGTCAGGAAACGCCAGTGCGAGAGGCACGATCACTGCAGTCAGGAGTATCGGTGTTTTAAGACCGTCGAAGATAAAAAAGATTCCGCGAAATTCAAAATCGCAACAAGGAGAGAATATAGATGGGCATGATGGAAACAGTCATTGAGATTCCGACCGAGCATGAGCAGAATGTGTTCGGTCAGTTCGATGTTTATGCGAAAAAAATTGAAAGATCTTTACATGTCACACTTATAGCAAGAGATGAACATGTAAAGATCATGGGTGAAGCTGCCCGCGTTGAGAAAGCAAAAAGCGTACTTGCGAATCTGGTAAAACTGTCCGAACGTGGTGGTGGTATCACAGAACAGCAGGTAGATTATACACTTTCACTTGCAATGGAAGACAGCGAAGACAGTGTATTGGAGATTGATAAAGATATTATCTGTCATACGATCCAGGGTAAGCCGATCAAGCCAAAGACGCTGGGACAAAAAAAATACGTCGATGCGATCCGTAAGCAGATGATTACCTTCGGTCTCGGACCAGCAGGAACGGGAAAGACCTACCTTGCAATGGCGATGGCGATCACGGCATTTAAAAATAATGAAGTAGGACGTATCATTCTTACAAGACCGGCAATTGAAGCAGGAGAAAAACTTGGATTTCTTCCTGGAGATCTGCAGAGCAAGATCGATCCTTATTTAAGGCCACTGTATGATGCACTGTATCAGATCATGGGGGCGGAGAGCTTTCTGAAAAATTCTGAAAAAGGTCTGATCGAGGTGGCGCCACTTGCTTACATGCGCGGTCGTACACTGGACAATGCATTTATTATTCTGGATGAAGCGCAGAATACAACTCCGGCACAGATGAAGATGTTCCTTACCCGTATCGGTTTTGGCTCCAAAGTCATTATCACCGGAGATGAGACGCAGAAAGACCTGCCGTCCGGTCAGATTTCCGGTCTGGATACAGCTGTAAAAGTTGTAAAAAACATTAATGATATCAGCATCTGCCGCTTGTCAAGCAAGGATGTTGTGCGTCATCCACTTGTACAGAAGATTGTAAAAGCTTATGAAGAATATGAAAATAAAGCAAATGCCGCCAAGGTACGCGGACGTGAAAAAAGGAGAAAATAATGACGGTTTACTTTGAAGAAGAGGGTGCCCTCACATTGCCTGTAAATGCAAAAGAGATTGCCGAAGAAGTCGTGGAAGGAGCACTGGATTATATCGGATGTCCTTATGAAGCGGAGGTGAATCTGCTTCTTACCATGAATGAACAAATCCATGAGATGAATCTTGAATTCCGAGAGATTGACAGACCGACGGATGTCCTGTCATTTCCGATGCTTGATTATGAAGAGGCAGGTAATTTTGATTTTCTTGAAGACTGTGCGGAAGCTTTTGATCCGGAAAGCGGAGAGCTTGTTCTTGGAGATATTGTCATATCAAAGGAAAAAGTTCTCGCACAGGCTGAAGAATACGGACATTCTCCCCGTAGAGAATATGCTTTTTTAATTGCACATTCTGTGTTACACTTATGTGGATATGACCATATGGAGGAGGAAGAACGCCTCGTTATGGAACAGAAGCAAAGAGAGATTTTAGAAAAATTAGAAATATTACGTTAAGATGGAGTAGAACATGTCGGAAAAACAACAAAGCGAAAAAAATCTGCTGATCCAGGGGACAATTCTGGCAGCCGCAGGAGTGATTACCAAGATCATCGGTGCGGTATACAGAGTTCCGCTGGTTGGTATTCTTGGTGATAAAGGACTGGGATATTACGGTGTTGCGTTCCAGATCTATGCGATTGCGCTGACACTGACTTCGTACAGTCTCCCAGTTGCTGTTTCCAAACTGGTATCCGCCAGAGTTGCAGTCGGCGAATATAAAAATGCATATAAAGTATTCCGTGGTGCGCTTGCATTTGCAATCACAGTAGGAGGAACGGCAGCACTGATTATATTCTTCGGCGCGGGAGTCATTGCCAAAAATATTATGGCGATGAGCATGAGTGTCTATGCACTTCGCGTACTTGCACCCTGTATTCTGATTGTAGCGATTCTTGGTGTATTCCGTGGTTTCTTTCAGGGCAACGGCTCTATGATGCCGACGGCAATCTCGCAGATCTTAGAGCAGATCATCAATGCGGTTGTCAGCATCGGTGGCGCTTATGTCTTATTAAAAGCAGGACGTGCGGTTGGAAAGACAAGAGGTGATTCTTCTTACGGAGAAGCTTATGGTGCGGCCGGTGGTACATTAGGAACAGTTGCCGGTGCAGCCGCAGCACTTGTGCTTGTAGTCTTTATCTTTCTCGTTTACCAGAGAGTTGTAAAGAAAAAAATGAAAAAAGACAGAAGCAGGCACAAGGAAACTTATGAAGAGATATTCCGGGTTCTGCTTTTGACGATCGCACCGGTTATTTTAAGTGCGACGGTATATAATATCTGTGGTGTTATTGACAATGCAATGTTTGGCAAGATCATGGCAGCACAGGGGCACAAGGAGAGTGAATACGCAGCACTTCTTGGAATCATCAGTGGTAAGTACGATACGCTGATCAACGTTCCACTTGCCTTTTCCAGTGCGATCGCATCTGCGATGATGCCGAGTATTGTAGCGGCAGTTAAGAACAGAAGCCGCAAACAGTTACATAATAAGATTGAACTTTTCAGCCGTTTTACAATGGTTGTGGCACTTCCAAGTGCAGTAGGATTTATCGTGCTGGCAAAACCGCTTCTGGATCTTATTTTCTTTACAGAAGATAACCGGATTGCAGCCGTGACACTGCAGTTTGGAGCATTGTCAGTTATTTTCTACTGTTTGTCAACAATCACAAATGCGGCGTTACAGGGCATGGATCGTATGATGACACCGGTATACAGTGCAGCGGCAGCACTTGTTGTACATATTA
The DNA here is from genome assembly GCF_014287705.1 of Dorea hominis. Classification (NCBI taxonomy): domain Bacteria; kingdom Bacillati; phylum Bacillota; class Clostridia; order Lachnospirales; family Lachnospiraceae; genus Dorea; species Dorea hominis. The sequence continues at coordinate 209,611 of NZ_JACOOY010000002.1, forward strand.
TTTCATTGTTTATTATGATGGTTGTATTTAAGTGGGGCATTTATGCTGTTGTATTAAGTAAGATTGTATTCTCTGTTACTGCTTGTATTTTCAATGCACATGCCTTAAGAGAATATGCTGGCTTTGTACAGGAACGCAAGAAGACATTTATTATACCTGCGATTGCCTCTGTGATCATGGGTGTTGTGGCATTAGTTGTACACCTGTTCTTTGAGTTGTTCCTTGGAACACATATTGCTACAATTCTGGCACTTCTTGCGGCGGTAGCTGTTTATGGTACAGCAATCATCCTGCTTGGCGGTCTTACCGAAGCAGAAATGCGGCAGATGCCGATGGGAACAAAACTGGTTGCCGTTTGTAAAAAATGCCGTCTGTTTCCGTCTTAGGAGCGTATAAAAAAGATTTTACATGCCAATACTATACTAAAAAGGAGTTGTCCTTATTATGAATAAGTATGGTATTGGCTTTTTCACGACAGCAGTTCTGGCAGTGCTGATCCTGACATTTGCCTATCAGTTCAGTTTCCAGAAGGCAAGAGAACATGCACAGGAAGAAGCGGAAGTAAAAAGAGAGACGCAGACAGTTCCTGCGGATGCAAATAAAAAAGAAGGATATTATCTGATAGAGGAAGGCGGATTCCTGGTTGTATATGCCAGTGATCGTAAAACTGTATATGAATATACAGATATTGCTTATGATGATCTGCCGGAGAAGGTCCGCAATGAGATCCGCTATGGAAAATATATCCGTTCCCAGGCAGATCTGTACGGATTTCTGGAAAATTATTCCAGCTGAAACCATAGAAAATGAAAAGATTTAAATGAATACAGATAAATGACGGAAAGGACAAAAGAGAATGGACGAGAAGAAAATCGCAAGAATTAACGAATTATATCATAAATCAAAAGAAGGAACACTTACTGAAGAAGAGAGAAAGGAACAGCAGATCCTGCGCCGCGAATATATTGATTCTGTCCGGATGAACCTGCGCGGTCAGCTTAATAATATTTCTATCAAAGAACATGACGGAAGTGTTACAGATCTGGGAAAAAGACATGCAGAAAAATATGGAAACAAAAAAGGAAATTAGATCCTGCATTTTAAAACAGCGGAGAGCACAGTCCAAAGAGACATGCGAGAAATCAAGCATGGTGATCGCCGAAAAACTGCTTGCCCTGCCGGAATACCGGAAAGCGAAGAATATTTACGCATATATGGATTTTTCGGGGGAAGTAAAGACAGAAATGATACTGAAAGAATCTCTCCGACTTGGCAAGAATCTCTGGCTTCCGAGAGTGAACGGTGATATTATGGATTTCTTCCGGGTCAGATCGAAAGATGACTTTGAGATCGGAGCATACGGAATCCTGGAGCCAAAAGGCGAGAATAAAGCCGGGAAAGAAGAAGCAAGAGATGGCTTCATGGTTGTGCCGGGTGTTGCTTTTGATGCAGACAGAAACCGCATCGGCTTCGGCGGTGGTTACTATGATAAATATCTGGAACTATATCCGGAGCTTTTTACGGCTGCGGTTGCATTCGGATTTCAGATTGTGGAAGGTGTGCCGACAGAGGCGAATGATATCCGTCCACAGAAACTGATCACAGAAGAAAGGATATATGAATAATGAATTTACCAAAAGATCCGATGCTGCTTTTAAGCGTCGTGAATACAAAACTGCGCGACCAGTATACATCTCTTGATGCGTTGTGTGAGGATATGCAGGCAGACAGAGAAAAGATGGAAACTAAATTACAGAACATTGATTACACTTACGACGAAAATACCAATCAATTTGTATAGAAGAAAGGAAACAATATGTCAGATCATATGAAATACAACATCGATCTTATGCAAACTCCACCAGAGGAAGATACTGCGAGACAGTATTATTACATAGAAAAAGCAAAAAAATATGTACAGAAAGAGTCTGAGGAAGCAGGACGTCCACTGACTGCATGTATTACTACTTTTGGATGTCAGATGAACGCAAGAGATTCTGAAAAATTAAGGGGAATCTTACTGGATATCGGATATATGGAAGCACCTGAAGACGAAGCAGATTTTGTAATCTTCAATACATGTACCGTGCGTGAAAATGCCAATACCCGTGTGTACGGAAGACTGGGACAGTTAAAGCCTCATAAGAAGAAAAATTCACATATGAAGATTGGACTCTGTGGCTGTATGATGCAGGAGCCGGAAGTTATTGAAAAATTAAAGAAGAGCTATTCATTTGTGGATCTTGTATTTGGAACGCACAATATTTACAAATTTGCAGAGCTTATATGCCAGCGCTATGAAAGCGGTAAGATGGTTGTCGATATTTGGAAAGATACCGATAAAATCGTAGAAGATCTTCCGAATAAGAGAAAATATTCATTCAAATCGGGAATCAATATTATGTTCGGTTGTAATAACTTCTGTAGCTACTGCATTGTACCATATGTAAGAGGCCGTGAGCGAAGCAGAAAGCCGGAAGATATTATCCGGGAGATTGAGCGCCTTGTTTCAGACGGTGTCACGGAAGTTATGCTTCTCGGACAGAATGTCAATTCCTATGGAAAGACACTGGATGAGCCAATAAGTTTTGCGCAGTTATTGCAGAAAATTCAAAAGATTGAAGGACTTAAACGTATCCGATTTATGACTTCCCATCCAAAGGATCTTTCTGATGAACTGATCGATGTAATGGCAACTTCAAAGAAAATCTGTAAGCATTTGCACCTTCCGGTACAGTCAGGAAGTACAGAAATCTTAAAGAAAATGAACCGTCATTATACGAAAGAATCTTATCTGGAACTGGTAGAAAAGCTGCGTGCGAAAGTGCCGGATATTTCTCTTACCACAGATATTATCGTCGGATTTCCGGGGGAGACAGAAGAAGATTTTGAAGAGACGCTGGACGTTGTAAGAAAAGTCCGCTATGACAGCGCATTTACATTTATTTATTCCAAACGTACCGGAACACCTGCCGCAAAAATGGAAAACCAGGTACCGGCAGATGTTGTGAAAAAGAGATTTGACCGCCTTCTTCATGAAGTTCAATCCATCGCAGCTGAAGTATGTGCGGTTCATGAAGGAACAACACAGGAAGTATTGATTGAGTCTGTCAGCGATCATGATTCGACTATGGTGACCGGACGTATGAGTAATAACCTGCTTGTACATTTAAAAGGAGAGGCCTCTATGATCGGAAGCTATGTCAATGCACACCTGACAGAATGTAAAGGATTCTATTATCTGGGAGAACTTGCAGAATAAAATCATTTGCAATATCTTCCACCTATAAAGAGATACAAAAACGCTCAAACTATCTGGTAAGAAGGATAGTGAGGGCGTTTTTATGGGTAGAACCGGAAAATATCTCTGCCTCATCGGAATCGGAGGCAGTCTGTATTATGTATTTGAACAATTGTTTCGTGGATTTTCGCACTGGAGTATGTTTCTGCTTGGTGGAATTTGTTTCCTGTTTATTTATCTGCAGGGCAGCAAGATTGGATGGGATGAACCACTGTGGAAACAGATCTTGAGATGTGATATTTTTGTAGTTTCCATGGAATTTATGACAGGAATCGTTGTAAACTGTATGTGGCATATGAATGTATGGGATTATACAGATATGCCATTTCAGATCTTAGGGCAGATCTGTCTGCCTTTTGCAATCATTTTTGCAGGACTCTGTGCGGTTGGAATTTTTCTTTCCAGCTACCTTGCCTGTTACCTGTTCGGCGAAGAAAAACCTGTTTTTCATGTTCTGAGATGAGAAATTCTATCTTTTCCCACCGGAAAAATAATGTTATAATGAAATGTAAATTTAGAATCGATACAAAGGAGAATAGATGTGGCTGAATTAACACCAATGATGCAGCAATACATGAAAACAAAAGAAGAATACAAAGACTGTATCTTGTTTTATAGACTGGGAGATTTTTATGAAATGTTCTTTGACGATGCAATCACAGCATCAAAAGAACTGGAGATCACCCTGACAGGGAAGAACTGCGGGCTGGAGGAACGGGCACCAATGTGTGGAGTACCTTATCACGCTGTGGACAGTTACCTGAACCGGCTTGTGTCCAAAGGATATAAAGTTGCAATCTGTGAACAGGTGGAAGATCCTGCGACAGCGAAAGGAATTGTAAAGAGAGAAGTTGTCAGGATCGCAACACCGGGTACGAATCTGGATACCCAGGCATTGGATGAGACGAAGAACAATTATCTTATGTGTGTCGCATACATTGCAGACCGGTATGGTGTATCGGTTGCGGATGTGACAACCGGAGATTATTTTGTGACCGAGATAGAAGACAGTGAAAAGTTATTTGATGAAATTTACAAATTTATGCCCTCAGAGCTTATTTGCAATGAGGCTTTTTATATGAGTGGCATGGATTTTGATGATTTAAGAGAACGTCTTGGTATCACCGTTTACTCGCTGGATGCATGGTATTTTGATGATGAAATCTGCACGAAGACGCTGGAAGAACATTTCCACTGTGCAACACTGGAAGGGCTTGGACTTGCGGATTATGACTGCGGTATTGTAGCGGCAGGTGCACTGTTCCAGTATCTGAAGGAGACGCAGAAGAATGCACTGACACATATGTCCAGACTGATACCGTATACGAATGGCAAATATATGCTTCTCGACAGTTCTACAAGACGGAATCTGGAACTTTGTGAAACAATGCGTGAGAAGCAGAAAAGAGGTTCCCTACTCTGGGTTCTCGATAAGACGAAAACTGCGATGGGAGCGCGGACACTGCGCAAGTATATTGAACAGCCATTGTTACATAAAAAAGAAATTGATGAGAGACTGGATGCGGTAGAGGAATTTAAAAACAATGCGATCGCAAGAGAAGAGATCCGAGAATACCTGACACCGGTCTATGACCTGGAACGTCTCGTCAGCAAGATTACATACCAGTCTGCCAATCCAAGAGATCTGACTGCTTTTGAGAGTTCCCTCTCCATGTTGCCACATGTAAAGACGATCTTAAGTGATATGCAAAGTACCCTGAACCGGGAACTGTACGATGCGTTAGATCCACTGGAAGATCTGTGTACATTGGTGAAAAAGGCAATTAAGGATGAGCCACCGCTTGCCATGAAAGAGGGTGGCATCATCCGGGATGGTTACAATGCAGAAGTAGACAAGTTAAGACATGCCAAGTCTGACGGAAAAGAATGGCTTGCCAAGTTGGAAGAAGACGAGCGGGAAAAGACCGGAATCAAGAATCTCAAAATCAAATATAATAAAGTATTCGGCTATTATCTGGAAGTAACTAATTCTTTCAAGAATCTGGTGCCGGAGTACTATACAAGGAAACAGACACTTGCCAATGCGGAACGCTACATTATTCCAGAATTAAAAGAACTGGAAGACACGATCCTCGGTGCAGAAGATAAGCTGTATGCGCTGGAATATCAGCTCTACTGTGAGGTGCGTGACACGATTGCAAAAGAAGTTGTGCGTATCCAGACAACAGCGAAAGCGGTTGCGAAGATTGATACTCTGGCTTCTCTGGCACTGGTCGCTGAACGTAATAATTATGTGCGTCCGAAGATCAATGAGAAAGGTGTCATTGATATCAAAGACGGCAGACATCCGGTCGTAGAGAAGATGATTCCGAATGATATGTTCATTACAAATGATACTTATCTGAATGATAAGAAGAAAAGAATTTCTATCATCACCGGACCGAACATGGCTGGAAAGTCAACTTATATGCGCCAGACAGCCTTGATCGTACTGATGGCACAGATTGGATCCTACGTTCCGGCATCTTCGGCAAATATCGGACTTGTTGACCGTATTTTCACCCGAGTGGGAGCATCGGATGATCTGGCTTCCGGACAGAGTACCTTTATGGTAGAGATGACAGAAGTCGCGAATATTTTACGAAATGCGACAAGCAAGAGTCTCCTGATCCTTGATGAGATTGGGCGTGGAACAAGTACCTTTGACGGACTGAGTATTGCGTGGGCAGTGATTGAGCATATCAGCAACAGTAAACTGCTGGGAGCAAAGACATTATTTGCAACGCATTATCATGAGCTGACGGAACTGGAAGGAAAGATTGATAACGTGAATAATTACTGCATTGCCGTGAAAGAAAAAGGCGATGACATTATCTTCCTTCGTAAAATCGTAAGCGGTGGTGCGGACAAAAGTTATGGTATTCAGGTGGCGCGTCTTGCCGGTGTCCCAGCTTCTGTTACAGACCGTGCAAAAGAAATTGTAGAAGAACTGGTGCAGGCAGACATCACGTCACGGATCAAAGATATTGCAGTGGCAGGAAGTGAGTCGAAACACAAAGCAAAGAAATATGATGATGTGGATCTGGCACAGATGTCATTGTTTGATACCGTCAAAGATGATGATGTACTTCAGGAACTCAAAAACCTGGATGTAACGAATCTGACGCCGATTGACGCACTGAATACACTGTATCAGTTGCAGAACAAGTTAAAAAACAGGTGGTAGTTTATGTCAAACATACATGTATTAGATCAGATAACAATTGATAAGATCGCAGCCGGAGAAGTGATTGAACGTCCGGCTTCTGTTGTAAAAGAGCTGGTAGAAAATGCCATTGATGCCGGTTCCGGTTCTGTGACTGTAGAGATCAAAGAAGGCGGCATTTCTTATATGCGCATTGCTGACAACGGCTGCGGAATTGCACGGGACGATGTTCAGAATGCATTTCTCAGACATTCTACGAGCAAGATCCGCGCTGCCGAAGATCTGGAACATATTGCATCTTTAGGCTTTCGTGGTGAAGCGTTGTCCAGTATTGCGGCTGTCTCACAGGTCGAGATGATTACAAAAACAAAGGAACAGCTTCTTGGAACGCGTTACCAGATCGCCGGTGGGAAAGAAGAAGAACTGGAAGATACCGGAGCTTCGGATGGAACAACATTTCTGATCCGTCAGCTTTTTTATAATGTACCGGCAAGACGGAAATTTTTGAAGACACCGATCACCGAAGCAAGCCATGTCGGCGATCTGATGACGAGACTTGCACTGTCGCACCCGGAGATTTCTTTCCAGTTCATCAATAACGGGCAGTCCAGACTGCATACATCCGGAAATGGAAATTTAAAAGATGTCATTTATCACGTATATGGAAGAGAGATTACTGCTAATCTCATTCCTCTGGAATATAAGAATAACGGGCTTTCCTTAAGCGGCTACATTGGAGCGCCGCTCATTTCCAGAGGAAACCGTAATTTTGAAAATTATTTTATTAATGGCCGCTACGTGAAAAGTAATATTATTTACCGTGCCATTGAAGATGCATATAAAGATTTTTCCATGCAGCATAAGTTCCCATTTACTGTCTTTCACATTACGATTGATGGAGAACATGTAGATGTGAATGTCCATCCAACAAAGATGGAGCTTCGGTTTAACAATCAGCAGGAAGTGTATAATACACTCTATGAAGCAATCGACTCGGCACTTCACGGAAGAGAACTGATTCCGAAGGTGACACTAGATGAGCCGAAAGTGCCGAGGGCAGAGGTTGTGCCGGTAACGAAGGAAAAGCAAAATTTCCGTACAACCGGATCTTCGGTCAGCTTTGCATCAACTGCCGGGAATATGACAAAACAGGCAGCGCAATCAGAAATGTGGGCTGGGGTGCAGACACCGGTGAAACAAAAATCGAAAATACCGCCGAAAGAAGAGAGGAATCTGGATTATTTCATGGAACAGATGAAAAAGCGTGTAACATCTTATCACCAGCAGAATTCATCTGCGGAAGTAAAGAGCCGGTCAGATATTTTTAAGCCTGAACGGCAGGCAGACCGGATAAGAGAAGCGGTGTCGCAGTACAAAGCGACTGCAAGGGATGCGAAAAAACAAGAGTTTCCTAAAAAGACAGATGTAACACCAGAAATACCGGGAACTGCTAAAACAACGACTGAAAAGACAACAGCAAATGAACAAGGTATTGACATCAAAGCAAATGAAAAACCGGAACAGATGGATCTCTTTGAAGATCGTTTTCTTGACAAAGAACGAAAAGCAGATTATACGTTGATTGGGCAGATTTTCGATACCTACTGGCTTGTCCAGTTCGAAAATAGTCTGTATATTATCGACCAGCATGCAGCACATGAAAGAGTTCTGTATGAACGGACATTGCGGGAAATGAAAAACCGGGAATTCACATCCCAGATGATCAGCCCGCCGATCATTCTGAACCTGACGATGCAAGAGGCGGAGCTGCTCAGACAGTACATGGATCGCTTTACAAGAATTGGATTTGAGTTTGAAGAATTCGGGCAGGATTCTTTTGCGGTAAGAAGTGTTCCGGATAATCTGTTCAGCATTGCCAAAAAAGATCTGCTTCTGGAAATGATTGACCATTTATCGGATGAGCTTAACAGAAACCAGCCGTCCGACCTGATTGATGAGAAGATTGCGTCTATGTCCTGCAAAGCGGCTGTAAAAGGCAATATGAGTCTTTCTGCTGCAGAAGTCGACACCTTGATCGGCGAACTGCTTCTTCTGGATAATCCGTATCATTGTCCACACGGAAGACCGACGATTATTTCCATGACTAAACGGGAGTTAGAAAAGAAATTTAAGAGGATTGTATAATGAAGAAAAAACCATTGATCATTCTTACCGGTCCGACGGCCGTTGGCAAGACAAAGGCCTCCATCGGACTTGCAAAAGCAGTTGACGGCGAGATTATTTCTGCTGACTCGATGCAGGTTTACCGGCATATGGATATCGGTTCTGCGAAGATAAAACCAGAAGAGATGGAAGGCATACCGCATCACCTGATTGATGTACTGGAGCCGGATGATGAATTTCATGTTGTAAAATTTCAGCAGCTTGCCAAAAAAGCGATGCGGGAAATCTGGGAACGCGGGCATATCCCGATCGTTACCGGTGGAACCGGCTTCTATATCCAGGCATTGCTTTATGATATTGATTTTGATGAAAATGAAAAAGAAGATGCATGCCGGAAAGAACTGGAAGCTTATGCCAGAGAACATGGAGCAGAAGCTTTGCATGAGAAGCTTGCTTTGGTTGATCCGGCATCTGCTGAAATGATTCATCCAAATAACATCAAGCGTGTGATACGTGCGCTGGAATTTTATGAGCAGACCGGAAAACGAATTTCCGAACACAACGAGACACAGCGTCAAAGGGAGTCCCCGTATGCATTTGCCTATTTTGTGCTGACAGATGACAGAGCACATCTGTACGAACGTATTAACCGGCGTGTCGATCAAATGATTGAGGAAGGTCTGGTAAATGAAGTACAGGCTTTAAAAGACAAGGGCTATACAAAGCAGCTTGTTTCCATGCAGGGACTTGGCTACAAAGAAATTCTGGATTATCTGGATGGCAATTGTACGCTGGAAGAAGCTATTTATACAATTAAACGAGATACAAGGCATTTCGCCAAACGTCAGCTCACCTGGTTTAAGAGAGAGCGGGATGTAATCTGGATCAACAAACAATCATTTGGTTATGAGGCGGAGCAGATTTTAGACGAAATGCTTTCAAAACTCCCGTGGAAGGCAGAAGAAAAATAATATATATAATGAGAGGGTAAGAACATGTCAGAGATTACAAATATGTATGAAAAAATGGGTATTCGCCCGGAAGTACTGAAATTTGGAAATACTATTGAAAAAGATTTAAAAGAACGTTTTGACGAGATTGATCAGCGTGCCGAGTACAATCAGTTAAAAGTATTGCACGCTATGCAGAAAAATCACGTAAGTGCAGACTGCTTTAACTATGTCAGCGGATATGGATATGACGATCATGGAAGAGATACACTGGAGAAAATTTACGCAGATGTCTTCCATACAGAAAGTGCACTGGTTCGCCCACAGATTACCTGTGGAACACATGCGCTGGCACTTTCTCTTGCAGCGAATTTACGCCCGGGAGACGAGCTTTTGGCGGCTGGCGGCAAGCCTTACGACACACTGGAGGAAGTAATCGGTATCCGCCCTTCCAAAGGATCGCTTGCAGAATATGGGATTTCTTACAGACAGGTAGACCTTCTGGAAGATGGGACATTTGATTTTGATTCCATCCGTGAAGCAATCAATGAAAAAACAAAGATGGTTACGGTACAACGTTCCAAAGGTTACCAGACGCGTCCGAGCTTTTCTGTTGCACAGATCGGGGAAGTGATCCGTTTTGTCAAAGAGATCAAACCAGGAGTGATCTGCATGGTTGATAACTGCTACGGAGAATTTGTAGAAGAAATCGAGCCAAGTGATGTAGGTGCGGATATGGTTGTCGGTTCTCTGATCAAAAATCCGGGAGGCGGACTTGCGCCGATCGGCGGCTATATTGCCGGTAAAGAAGAACTGATTGAAAACTGTGCATATCGTCTGACTTCTCCAGGACTTGGAAAAGAAGTCGGCGCATCTCTCGGAATCATGCAGTCATTCTATCAGGGACTGTTCCTTGCCCCGACAGTTGTAGCAAGTGCATTAAAGGGTGCTATTCTTGCGGCAAAAATTTATGAAAAACTGGGGTACCCGGTTGTACCAAACGGAACGGAAAGCCGTCATGATATTATCCAGGCAGTAGAACTTGGCTCTGCCGAGGCAATGATTGCCTTTTGTCATGGTATCCAGGCGGCCGCACCGGTAGATTCCTATGTTGCTCCGGAACCGTGGGCAATGCCGGGATATGACAGTGATGTAATTATGGCGGCGGGTACATTTGTACAGGGCTCTTCGATTGAGCTGAGCGCAGACGGACCAATCAAACCGCCGTATGCGGTTTATTTCCAGGGCGGTTTAACATGGCCAAGCGCAAAACTTGGAATCCTGATGTCTCTGGAACATCTTGTAAGAGCCGGTATTGTAAAATTATAAGCAATAAATATAAGGAGTATTTATGGCAAAGATCGTAATCATCGGAGGCGGTGCGGCAGGCATGACGGCAGCGATCGCAGCAGCCTGGACAGATCCGTCTCATGAGATTCTTATATTAGAACATAAAAATCAATTAGGAAAGAAATTATTATCTACCGGAAACGGTCGCTGTAATTTCACAAATGCTTATATGGAAAAAGAATGTTTTTACAGTGATTCAAAAGATGTGATACCATGTGTTCTTGATAAATTCGGAACAGATGAGACGCTGGATTTCTTTCGAAAATTAGGTGTATATCCGAAAGACCGGAACGGTTATTACTATCCGAGATCGGATCAGGCACAGACAATCCAGCAGCTGTTGATTCTTGAATTAAAAGCACTGGGCGTAACATATAAGACAGACATTCATGTAACCGAAGTGCAGCGAAATAAAAAAGGATTCCGCATTTTTACAGATACACCGGGAATGAGTATTCATGCCGATCGGTTGATTCTCGCATGTGGTGGACGCGCAGCGGCTGTTCTTGGTTCAGACGGAAGCGGATATACACTTGCAAAGATGCTTGGACATTCGCTTGTTCCGGTTGTTCCGGCACTTGTGCAGTTAAAAGTAAAATCGCATCCACTGGCAAAGGCTTCCGGTGTGCGCACAGAAACAAAAGTTGAAATCTTTGATGGAAGCGATATGAACAATCACCCCGTAATTCTCGGAAGCGACACCGGAGAAGTTCAGATCACTGCTTATGGCATTTCCGGTATACCGGTATTTCAGATCAGCCGTCTGGCGGCAAAACTTTTGTATGAGAAAAAGACGCCGGTTGTACGGATAGATTTCTTTCCTGGAATGTCTGAAGAAGAATTAAAATCCTATTTACAGAAACGTACACAGAACCGTGAAACTTATATGGTTTCCGAATTTCTACTCGGTCTTCTGAATCAGAAACTAATCACAGTGCTTTTAAAAACGGCCGGAATACCGGAAAAACTGTATGTGAAAAAGTTGAAAACACCGGATTGGGATAGACTTATTTCTACATTAAAGAGGTTGGAACTTGTCATTTCTGACACGAATGGGTTTGACAATGCACAGGTTTGCGCCGGAGGTGTAAATCTTACAGAGATTGCATCTGATACAATGGAGTCGCGTATCTGTAAGGACCTGTATCTTGCCGGAGAGCTGCTGGATGTTGACGGCATCTGCGGAGGCTACAATCTGCAATGGGCATGGGCAAGTGGGTATCTTGCCGGATGTGCTGCCGCAGGTAAGAAAAACACCGGAAAATAAAAGTAATAAAATAACAGGAGTTAAAACGGATGATCCAAATTTCAAATCTGAAACTACAGATTCCACATACAACAAAGCGTCTTAAGGAAAAAGCTTTGAAACAACTGCACATCCGCGAGCAGGACCTTATCGGATTCCGGATTGCAAAACGTTCTCTGGATGCACGGAAAAAGCCGGTGTTGTATTATGTCTATACACTGGAACTGTCAGTAAAAAACGAAGCAGGATTACAGAAGAAAAATCTGCCGAAAAATGTAAACGTCTGCAAAGCAAAGCCGATATATGCACCGGTTCCAACCGGCACAGAAACACTTGCACATGCGCCGATAATCGCCGGAAGCGGACCGGCAGGATTATTCTGTGCATATAGCCTGGCAAAAATGGGCTATGCACCGGTTCTTGTAGAGCGGGGAGAAGATGTGGATACACGAATGCAGGATGTAGAAGCGTTCTGGAACGGAGGCTCTTTAAAGCCCAATTCCAATGTCCAGTTCGGAGAAGGTGGAGCCGGAACGTTTTCAGACGGAAAACTGAATACGTTGGTTCACGATAAAGAGGGCAGAGGCAGAGCTGTTCTGGAAACATTTGTAAAATTCGGAGCGCCTAAAAAAATTCTTTATGATAATAAACCACATGTAGGGACAGATATTCTTGCTGTTGTTGTAAAACGTATGAGAGAAGAAATCTGCCGTCTGGGCGGACAAGTCCATTTTCATACACAGGTAACAGAACTTTTAACAGAAGAGGGAAAGCTTACCGGAATAAAACTTCAGGATACACATAGTGGCGAAGTGACAGACAAGCCAACGCAGGCACTTGTCCTTGCAATCGGACACAGTGCAAGAGATACATTTGAAATGCTGAAAAGAAAAGAAATTCCGATGACAACAAAGGCTTTTGCGGTTGGTGTCCGTGTGGAACATAAACAGTCCATGATCAATGAAAATCAGTATGGAAGCGCACAGCCGGATGGACTTCCGGCAGCTCCATATAAATTGACTGTCAATCTGGAAAATGGAAGAGGCGTCTATACTTTCTGTATGTGTCCGGGCGGATATGTCGTGAATGCATCTTCGGAAGCCGGAAGACTTGCCGTAAATGGAATGAGTTACAGTGGCAGAGATGGTCAAAATGCGAACAGTGCAGTTATTGTCACGGTAACACCGGAAGATTACGGCACGGATGATGTACTTGCAGGAATGGCATTTCAGCGGAAACTCGAGGAAGCCGCATACAGAGCAGGAGAAGGGAAAATCCCGGTGCAGTTATTCGGAGATTTCTGTGAAGACAAAGCTTCTGAAGCAGAAGGCAGAGTTACCCCACAGATGAAAGGTGCATATCACTGGACGAACCTGCGTCCGGTATTCCCGGAAGTGATCGCTGATTCACTGGAAGAGGGGATACGCTCGTTTGATCAGAAGATAAAGGGATATGCGGATGCGGATACGGTGCTTTCAGGAGTGGAGAGCAGGACATCCTCTCCGGTACGCATTCTGCGGGATGAGACACTGCAGAGCAGCGTGCGCGGACTTTACCCTTGCGGAGAGGGCGCAGGGTATGCCGGAGGAATTACTTCCGCTGCAATGGACGGGCTTAAGACAGCCGAAGCAATCAGCCGGGTTTACCGTCCTTTCGACATATCTGGTACATGTTAAGAAAAAATTAATGGGATAACTCTATACACTTTTTCGGAAATATGATAAAATGTATTGAGTTTTTCGAAGAGATAAACACGAGGAGGAGTACATATTATGAAGGGAAAAGGAGGCAAAAACGCCTGGGCTTTATTTCTGCTATTACTGGCAGGGATTGTTCTTGGTGGTTTTATTGGCATGCTGGCAGACGGTGTATCTTCACTGAACTGGCTCAGCTATGGACAGACGTTCGGACTGGATGATCCGGTGGTTCTGAATCTGGGACTGCTTGTTGTGACATTCGGACTTACAATTAAAATTACCATTGCAAGCATCATTGGCGTGATTGTAGCAATTTTCATTTATCGTTTCCTTTAATTTAAGATTTTAAAGGGATCGTCGTACGAATCTAAAGATGAGATGAATCAATCAAATACCATGAAAGAAATTCCAAGTGTGGAACGGCCTTATGAGAAATGTGTGGAGATGGGACCGGAGAGTTTGACAGATATCGAACTTCTGGCAGTGTTTCTCCGTACGGGGACCAAAGGTGAGAATGCTGTTGAACTGGCGAAAAGGATCTTATATGATTCCGGTCAGAACGGGATTCTGGGTATTCACCATTTTTCCTTACCCAGGCTTCTTAAGCTTAAGGGAATAGGGAAAGTGAAAGCCATACAGATTCTGTGTCTGTCAGAGCTGGCAAAACGATTGGCAAAAGCGTCTGCGAAAGAGCATCTCAGATTTTCATCCCCCACATCAATAGCTGATTATTATATGGAAGATTTACGGCATGAGAGTCAGGAAGTTATGAAACTTCTGATGCTGAATACAAAAGCGGAACTGATCTGTGAACGAAACATTTCAAAAGGAACAGTGAAAGCATCGATCATTACGCCGCGAGAGCTTTTTGTGGAAGCTTTGAAACAGGAAGCTGTATCCATTGTGCTGTTACATAATCATCCGAGCGGAGATCCGACTCCGAGCGCGGATGACCGACTGATCACAGGTCGTATCGCACAGGCAGGAGCGCTGGTTGGAATTGATTTGTTAGATCATATTATTATTGGCAATCATTGTTATATGAGCTTTCGCGAAGAAGGACTATTAGAAAATGCTTGAGAAAGGATAAATATCAGATGGCAAGAAATACTTACGGACTGGATCTTGGATCTTATGAGATCAAGGTATATGATAAGAAAAAAGATACGATCTGGAAAGAAAAAGATGTAATTGCGATCAAAGACGGTACGGAGATTTTCGCTGTCGGAGATGATGCATATGGCATGTATGAGAAAGCACCGGACAACATTAATGTTGTATTTCCAATGAAGGAGGGTGTAATTTCCCATTTTAATGATATGCAGTTTTTGCTCCAGAATCTGTTGAAGAAAGGAAGACAGTTCGCCAGAGGTTCGGAATATGTAATCGCAGTTCCGACGGATGTGACAGAAGTTGAGAAAAAGGCATTCTTTGACCTGGTGATCCATTCTACTGCAAAGGCAAAAGAAGTAAATATCGTGGAGCGTTCCATTGCAGATGCAGTCGGGCTCGGACTTGATGTCAAAGAGACAAAGGGTGTGCTTATCGTGAATTTTGGCGGTGAGACGACAGAACTATCGGTTCTTGCAGAAGGCGGTATGGTTTTGAACCGGCTGTTAAAGCTCGGCGGAACAGCCTATGACCAGGCAATCGTTAATCTGGTGCGGCACAGCCATGATTTCCTGATCGGTCATCATACAGCTGAGATCTTAAGAAAACGTTTCGGCGTTTTTACCGGCGAGAAAGATGCAGCACTGTCTGTTGCAGGACGTGATCTAATCACAGGACTTCCAATGCGTAAGACAATTTCTTATACATTGATCCGTGCAGCGCTTCGTGATCCTTTGCTGGACTGCGTACGCGCCATTCATTCCTTACTTGACAGGACACCACCGGAAGTACGCAAAGCGATTCATGAGAACGGGATCTACCTGACTGGTGGCATGGCATATATGCCGGGACTTGAGACCTATATCGAGAAGGCAACCGGTATCCATACATCGACGTCGTCGGAACCGGACATTTGTGTCGTAAACGGATTAGAGAAAATCATTAAATCAAAAGAATTAAGCAAACTTGCATACTCAATGTTAGATCAAAATTATAGGTGGATGAGATAATATGAAGATAAAGAATCAATCGTCACTTCCAAGCAAATACTGGCTTCTGATCATAGCGGTTGTCTGTATACTTCTGATGGGAATTGAACATTTTACCGGCCATGCCGGTCCGGTTACTTTTGTTGCCAACTATACGGTTATTCCAATGGAAAAAGGGATCAGCTATGCCGGTACATGGATGAGTGACGTATCCAAAAACTTTCAGACAATGAAAGATATGACGAAGGAAAACAAAAAATTACAGAAAAAAGTAGATGAGCTTACAACCGATAATACAAGGCTCCGTCAGGAACAGTATGAACTGGACAGGCTCAAGCAGTTATACAAACTGGATGAAAACTACTCGGATTATAAGAAAATCGGAGCGCATGTCATTGCCGATAATGGCACGAACTGGTTCAGTGATTTTATAATTGATAAGGGAAGCAAAGACGGTATCAAAAAGAACTGCAACGTTCTTGCCGGAAGCGGTCTGGTCGGTATTGTCACAGAAGTCGGACCACATTATGCAAGAGTTCGTGCATTGATTGATGATGCAAGCAATGTCAGTGCAATGATGCTTTCTACTTCAGATACCTGTATTGTCCGCGGAGATTTAAAACTTGCCTCTGACGGACGACTCCGTTTTGAAAAACTTGCCAATAACGACAATAAGATTGAAGTGGGAGAGCAGGTTGTCACATCCCACGTCAGTGACCGCTACTTACAGGGACTGTTTATCGGATATGTCAGTGAAGTGAAGGTAGATTCCAACAATCTGACGCGTTCTGGTTATATTACACCAGCTGTTGATTACAGCAAGATCCAGGAAGTGCTTGTCATTACAAAAACCAAGCAGGAGATGATCAGCAGCCGGTCAAAAAAGAAGTAAGAAGGAGTAAGGATTCATGAAAAGAAAAGTAATTACTTTTTTCATCATATTAATCAGTTTCCTTTTGCAAAGTACGCTATTTGTCAAACTGAAATTCGGTGCAGTAAGTCCGAATCTTATGCTCGTAGTAACGTCCTCCTTCGGATTTATGAGAGGACGCAAATCCGGAATAGCTGTCGGTGCCATATCCGGACTTTTAGTAGATATATTCTGGGGACAGCTCCTTGGATTTCATACACTGCTATATACCGTGATCGGATATCTGAACGGTTCGTTTGAGCGCCTTTTTTACGATGAAGATATCAAACTTCCGATCGTACTGATCTCCGCAAGCGAATTCTTATATGGAATCTGTATCTATGTATTTGTATATATGCTGCAGGGAGACTTTGCATTTGGAACATACCTGTTCAGTATTATTATACCGGAACTTGTATACACCATACTGGTAACCCTGATCCTTTATCAGGTGATCCTTCATATTAACCGAAAACTTGAATCAGAAGAACAAAGGAGTGCTAGTAAATTTGTCTAATTTATTCGAACGATTGAGAGATCGTATTGCAGAAATATTTAAATCCAGAATATTTGTTGCCGTTGTTGTATTCTGTATTATGTCTGCGGTTTTGGTACAGCGTGTCTTTTATTTGCAGATTGTAAAAGGGCAGGAATATCTGGATAACTATAAACTGCAAATCCAGAAAACAAAAGATGTTGAAGGTACCCGCGGGAATATTTATGACCGTAACGGAAAGCTGCTTGCTTATAATGAACTGGCATATTCTGTTACGATTGAAGATAACGGAGAGTATGATACTTTAAAAGAAAAGAACAAAGCTCTGAACAAGATCATCACAACGGTAATCAAGATGGTTGAATCAAATAGTGATACGGTGATCAATAACTTTGGTATTATTCTTGACAAGGATAAAGAATATGTATTTGCCGCAGAATCAGATACACAGAGACTTCGTTTTGTTGCCGATGTTTACGGCAAGAGGACGATCGATGAGCTCAGCAAAGAGCAGAAAAATGAATCTGCTGCAGATATTATCCATTACCTCTGCACAGACAAGCGGAGTGGTTACGGAATCAATGAGAAGAAGCTGGATAAGCAGAGTGTTCTTAAGCTGATCAATATTCGCTATGCGATCGCTTTGAACAGTTATCAGAAATACATTGCAACAACGATTGCAGAAGATGTCAGCGATGATACCGTTGCAGATGTAATGGAAAATATGGATCATTTACAGGGAGTCAATATCGATGAGAAATCACTCCGTAAATATACGAACAGCAAATGTTTCGCCAATCTGATCGGTTATACCGGACAGATTTCTACGGAAGAATACGATGCGTTGAGCCAAAAAAAACAGAAAGAATACGATAAGACCGATACCGTTGGTAAAGCCGGTATTGAAAAAACAATGGATACAACCTTAAAAGGTAAAAAAGGAACAGTCAAGCTGTATGTTAATAACGTAGGTAAAGTTCTGGATACTGTTCAGGGCAAGAAGGCAAAAGCAGGAAACGACCTTTATCTTACAATTGATGCGGATCTGCAGGTTGCAGCTTATAATATTCTGGAACAGGAACTTGCCGGAATTATATTAAGTAAATTGCAGAATACTTTGAATTATGACCGTACGAAGGTATCCGACGGAAGTGATGTGATCATTCCGGTTGGTGATGTATATAATTCCTTCATTTCCAATGATATTCTGGATATGACACATTTTTCGGATGATGATGCCAAGTCTACAGAAAAGGCAGTTCACAAAACATTTTCATCCAATAAAAAAGCCGTGCTTAAAAAGCTCAAAAAAATGTTAAACAGTTCAGGTGCTGCCGCATATAAAGATCAGTCAAAGGAATATCAGGCATACTTGAGTTACCTTGTTAATGATATGCTGACAAGCAATAATAAAGTACTGCTTTCAGGAAAAATCGATTCCAGTGACAAAACTTACAAAGCATGGCATGATTCTGAGACAATCAACATTAAAAAGTATCTGAACTATGCGATTTCCAAGAACTGGATTGATACTTCAAAATTAACAAATTATATGCCGAAGAGCGGAAAATATTCGGATTCTACAGAGCTATACAAAGCACTTGTTTCGTATATCATGGACGGACTGAAATCAAACAGCAGTTTTGATAAGATGATATACAAGTACATGATCAAAGCCGGTACAATCACCGGACGCCAGATTTGTCTGATGTTATATGAGCAGAATGTGCTGAAGAAGAGTGATGCACAGTATGCACAGTTAAAAGCCGGTAGTCTTGGCTCTTATGATTTTATCCGTGCAAAGATCAAGAAACTGGAAATCACGCCGGGCGAGCTGGGACTGGAACCATCTACAGGCTCACTTGTCATGACGGATCCAAATAATGGAGATGTGCTGGCATGTGTATCTTATCCGGGATATGACAATAACAAGCTGGCAAATACAATGGATTCCAATTATTACAGCAAGCTGTTAAATGACAGTTCCAGACCGTTATATAACAGTGCAACGCAGGAAAAGACAGCGCCCGGTTCCACATACAAGCCACTGTCTGCAATTGCCGGATTATCGGAAGGTGTTATTACAACATCATCTATTATTAATTGTTCCGGTATTTATAAGAAAGTAACACCGAATCCAAAATGCTGGGCTTATCCGAGTGCGCATGGAAGTCTGAACGTCTCACAGGCAATCCAGCATTCCTGCAACAGCTTCTTCTATGAAGTCGGATACCGTCTGAGTCTGAAACAGAATGGACTGAATCAGATACAGTCAGACAATGCAGAAGGAAAAGCAACTTCTTCTTATTATTCCAGCGACCGTGGACTTAATGTACTGAAGAAATATGCGAAAAAATTCGGACTTGGAAGTACTTCCGGTATTGAGATTCCGGAGGCGCAGCCACAGATTTCTGATGATTCTTCTGTTCCGTCAGCAATTGGACAAGGTACAAATAACTACACGACCAGCCAGCTTGCAAGATATATTACAACTGTTGCAAATAAAGGAACTGTATACAATTTGACAGTTCTTGATAAAGTAACCAATGTTAAAGGAAAGAGGATCAAATCTTACAAAGCCAAAGTAAAGAATAAGATCACAGATGTTCCGGATTCCACTTGGAGTGCAGTACACACAGGTATGCGTAATGTGGTACTTCTGGAACATAATGATATTTTCTCGAGCCTGAATCATACAAATCTCGCAATTTCCGGTAAAACCGGTACTGCACAGCAGGGAAAGACACATCCGGATCATGGATTGTTTGTCGGATTTGCGCCAAGCAATTCTCCGGAAGTCGCATGGGCAATCCGTATTGCAAACGGATACAGCTCTTCCCGTGCGGCCGAAGTCGGAAGAGATGTTATGAAATACTATTACAACAAAGGCGACAAGAAGAAGATCATCACCGGAGAAGCTGCAACGATTGGAAGCGGTTCCGGAGGCGACTAAAAGAAAGAGGTGGTTCTATGTGAAAGATCCTGTTCTGATCAAAAGTAACAGATATGGTATGACTCTTCGTTTTGATCCGGAACTTCCGTTTGATCTGTTAAGAGAACGGGTTCACGAAAAACTGCATGCATTTACTCATTTTTTTAATCATGCATGTATGGTAGTAACTTTTGAAGGGCGTACGTTTACGAAAGAGGAAGAACAGGCAATGGCAGAGACAATTGAAGAATCTGCCGGGATTCAGATTCTGTGCCTGACAGACACGGAAGATAATACACAGGAAACACATACTATAACAGATACTCCGGTGTCTGGCAGACATCTGTGCCGTAAGACAAGAGACAATACTTCTAATGATACAGCAGGTGAAGCTTATGACTCCGCAGAGACAATACACACAGAGTATGGACTGTTCTACAGAGGCAATCTGAGAGGACGTGCCATCCTTGAAGCGGATAAAAGCATTGTAATTGTTGGAGATATTGAGACAGGCGCAACTGTCATATGTAAGGGCAGCGTTACAGTGACCGGGACGATATACGGAACAGTCATTGCAGGCGCAACTGGAGATTATAATGCGATGATCGCAGCAATTGATATGAAGCCAGAATTGCTTCGAATCGGTGAGATCGAAGTAAAACCAGTAATAGGAGGAAGTTATTCATGGGCGAGGTTATTGTAATTACTTCAGGAAAAGGCGGTGTAGGTAAAACAACTACAACAGCAAATATCGGTGCCGGCTTATCAGAAGCCGGCAAGAAGGTTGTCGTGATCGATACCGATCTCGGCCTTCGGAACCTGGATGTAGTCATGGGACTGGAAAATCTCATCGTATACAACCTGGTAGATGTGATCGAAGGCTCCTGCCGCTTAAAACAGGCGCTTATAAGAGATAAACGATATGAGAATCTATATCTTCTGCCTTCTGCACAGACGAAGGACAAGTCGGCAATATCACCGGGACAAATGAAAAAGCTGACTTCTGAATTAAAAGAAGATTTTGATTATATCCTGCTGGATTGCCCGGCGGGAATTGAGCAGGGCTTCCATAATGCGATCGCAGGTGCTGACCGCGCACTTGTAGTCACAACTCCGGAAGTGTCTGCGATCCGTGACGCAGACCGTATCATCGGACTGCTGGAAAAAAGCGGTCTCAGGGATAACGCATTGATCATTAACCGGATCCGCATGGATATGGTCAGACGCGGCGATATGATGTCCGTGGATGATGTGACAGAGATTCTGTCGATCCCTCTGATCGGTGCATTGCCGGATGATGAACACGTCGTCATTGGCACAAACCAGGGAGAACCCGTCATCGGAATTGACTCTCTGGCTGGAAAAGCGTATCGTAATATCAGCAGAAGAATTATGGGTGAAGATGTTCCATTTATGGATCTTAACAGCAGCCACAAATTCTTTTCAAAGCTTTCTGGAATTTTCCGGAAAGGGTAGGAGGCAGAGCCTATGTTAAAAAAATCTTCTGTTTTTGTTGCAAAAAACCGTTTAAAAGCACTGGTTACCAGCGACAGGGTGAAATGCACACCAGATTCTTATGATAAAATATGTCGGGAATTGTATGAGACGCTTTCCAAGTATATGGAATTTACAGAAGAGGATTTTAAAGTAGAAATATTCAGAACACAAATTTTAATTAGTTTTTCAGGAGAAGAAGAGTGAAATTACCAAAATTTACGAAACCGTATCGGTTAAGAGATTACAATTTTACATTAGTTACACTTGTTTTTATCTTATCTGTAATTGGAATACTTGTTGTAGGAAGTGCCAAGCAGGTATATCAAAGCCGTCAGGTACTGGGGGTCATGATCGGAATTGTCTTTATGATGATCGTCACATTCATTGATTATGTCTGGCTGCTTGATTTTTACTGGTTTTTCTATGGCTTTTCTATTTTTATACTGGGGCTGGTACTTGTTGCAGGTAAAAAGGTCGGCGGAGCGACTAGATGGATCGATCTGGGATTTACTACCTTCCAGCCATCTGAGATGGCAAAGATCCTGCTGATACTTTTTTTCGCAAAGTTCCTGATGGAACATGAACGGGATGTAAACGACCGTAGCACACTTTGCAAATATGCGATTCTTGCGGGATTACCGTTGGCGCTTATCATTATGGAGCCAAACCTTTCCACAACGATCTGTACTGCTGTGGTAATCTGTTTTCTGATTTATATTGCAGGACTCAGTTACCGCTTTATCGGAACTGTTTTGATAATTCTGATTCCGACAGCAATTATCTTTTTGAGCATTGTTGTGCAGCCGAACCAGCCATTCCTGAAAGATTACCAGCAGGAACGTATTCTTTCCTTCCTTGAACCGGATAAATATGCAGATGATGGAGCCTATCAGCAGAACAACTCTGTTATGGCAATTGGTTCCGGACAGCTTTCCGGAAAAGGACTGAATAATAATACAACAACCTCTGTAAAAAATGGTAACTTTATTCTGGAGCCACAGACTGATTTTATTTTTGCGATCATAGGTGAAGAATTAGGTTTCATTGGAAGTTGCGTTGTTATTGCTTTATTATTATTAATTGTGCTACAATGTATTCTGATAGGAATTCGAGCGAAGGACCTCGCAGGGAGGATCATCTGCTGCGGGGTAGGCGGACTCATAGGAGTCCAGAGCTTTATCAATATCGGTGTTGCGACAGGATTGATTCCGAACACAGGAGTTCCACTTCCGTTTGTCAGTTACGGAATGACTTCTCTTGTCAGTCTGTACATTGGTATCGGAATTGTATTGAATGTTGGTTTACAGCCGAAAAAATACAAATAAGGAGAGAATACAATGAACATAGGTCTAATTGCACACGATTCAAAGAAAACATTAATGCAGAATTTTTGTATCGCATACAGAGGTATTTTAAGCAGACATCATTTATATGCAACCGGGACGACCGGACGTTTGATCGAGGAAGTGACGAATCTTAATATTCACAAATATCTTGCAGGTTCCCTGGGGGGACAGCAGCAGTTAGGAGCACAGATCGCACAGAATGATATCGATGCACTGATTTTCTTAAGAGAACCATATGCACCGAAGCCAAACGATCCGGATCTTAATGATGTGATTCGGATGTGCGATACTTATAATATTCCGTTAGCAACGAATCTTGCTACGGCTGAACTTATTATTTTATCAATTGACAGAGGAGATCTTGACTGGCGTGAAATGTACCGATAATAACAGAAAAAAGAAATCATATTCCAGAAGGAGAAGACAACGTCAGCGGACACTGCGCCTGATGACAGGAATCTTTCTTGTGTTATGTGTTGTTGCCGGCTATCTTATCATTTCCGGCGGAATGGGAACGAAACAGCTTGTCTATGCCTATGAAAAGAAGCAGTATAATAAAGCAATATATACCGGTGAATTATTTGCAAAGGATCTGTGTCTTGTGAATGGCGATACAGAGATGTCCGGTGCTCCGGACAGTTCCACGTATAAAGCTGCGGCGCTGTTTGATGTGAACAATTCTAAGACCACGTATGCATATAATGCAACTGCAAAGATGTATCCTGCAAGTATTACGAAGATTATGACGGCTCTTGTTGCAATAGAGAGTGCAGATCTATCCGAAGAGGTCACCGTAGAAGTAGATTCCTCAGATTTTGCAGCCGATGAACAGACCTGCGGAATCCACAAAGGAGATAAACTGACACTGGAAGCGTTGTTAAACGGATTACTTCTGTATTCCGGCAATGACAATGCAGAGGCAATCGCTTATTACATTGGCGGAAGTATCGAAGGCTTCGCAGATATGATGAATAAGAAAGCACAGGAATTAATGGCTACTAACACTCATTTTGCAAATCCAAGCGGATTACATGATGAGAACCATTATACGACTGCCTATGATATTTATCTGATCTTCAATGAATGTGTCAAACACAAAGAGTTTACAGATATCATCGGAAGATCATCTTATACTGCGGACATTCAGAGTGCCAATGGAACAACACGAAAAGTAACCTGGAAACCGACGAACTACTATGCAACCGGAGAAGCTAAACGCCCATCAGGAGCGACTGTAGTAGGCGGTAAGACCGGAACTACCGCAAAAGCTGGAAACTGCCTTGTTCTTCTTGACCAGACAGATGAGAAGGCACCATATATATCGATTATAATGGGGGCTACATCAAAAGAATTGTTATATAAAGATATGTCATCCATTATTGATCAGATACCAAATACAAATTAGAATTTATATGTAAGGGGCAGCCAGAAATGATTGCCCCTTTTGTGTGTATGATTAATCGGACATGGAACCGATTCTTCCATACAGACTGATCAGATACAGCCCGCAGAGACCTACCAGTGTATAGATAATTCTGGAAAGCCATGTCAGATTTCCAAAAAGAAATGCCACAAAGTCAAAGCGAAAAATACCGATCAGAAGCCAATTGACGGCGCCAATAATGACAAGTGTTAATGATGTATTGTCAAACCATTTCATATTAGAAATACCTCCTTTTTGCTAGTATTACTAATATGACGGAAAATATACAGGATCTGTCATTTTATTCTATTTTAGAGGGACGAAATTCAAAATGGTAAAAGAATCACCGTTATACTATCCTTATTCGGATTATTTAAAAAATAAATATGGAGAGAAAGTATACAAGCTTCCAATTAATCTGCCAATCACCTGTCCAAACCGTTTAAACGGCAAACGTGGCTGCAGCTTCTGCGCAGAATGTGGAACCGGATTTGAATCTTTAGATGCAGTTTATACCGTTACCGAACAGCTTGCAAAAAATCAGGAACATATTGCAAAGAAATACAAAGCGAAGAAGTATATCGCTTATTTCCAGAATTATACAAATACATTTCTTCCACTTAATGATTTCCGGAAATATATGGAAGAAGCAGCACAGTTTCCAGATATTACAGAGCTTGCTGTCTCTACAAGACCGGATTGTATCAAAGTGGAATATCTTGATGTTTTACGTAGTGTTTCTGAACAATACCACTGCAATATCACGATTGAACTAGGACTGCAGACCGCAAATTATCATACACTTTTGAAGATTGACCGTGGACATACACTTGCAGAATATATTGATGCCGCAATACAGATAAAACGATACGGTTTTGATCTTTGCACACATGTAATACTAAATCTGCCGGGAGATACGATCACAGACAGCATCGAAACCGCAAAAATCTTAAGTGCTCTTTCTAATGATTGCGTGAAGGTACATTCCCTTTACATTGCAAAAAACACGCGGTTGTGTGAAGAATACGAAAATGGTACAATAACTTTGTGTTCCAAAGAAGAATATTTCCGGCGTGTAACGGTATTTCTTGAGTATCTGAAACCACGCATTGCAGTAGAGCGGCTTTTCAGCCGTATTCCGGAAAAAGATGCTGTATTCTGCAACTGGCAGACAAGCTGGTGGAAATTAAAAGACGAACTTGAAGCACATATGATAGCCGGAGAGCATTATCAGGGAAGATTATCCGGATATCTTGACGGTGCTGCACTAAATGAAAAATAGGGGGCTGTATTTTGGCAGATAACAAAATGACAAATATTGCGGTTTACCGCAAAAAAACACATATAAATATCGGGATCATTATATTTGGTGCTGTTTTCATTTACCTGTTTGCAACGGTACTGATGTATCTGACCAATAAGCATGTTTCTGCTTATGAAGTAAGAGAGGGATCCATTGTAAAAGATAATACTTATACCGGATTTGTAATTCGTGAGGAGAGTACCATCACCGCAGACCGGGATGGCTACGTGAATTATTTTGCTCCGGAGGAGAGCAAAGTCGGTGCAAGAACCAGTGTTTATACATCATCTGCGAAGAAATTAAATCTAAATAACAGTACTTCCACTGAAACAAATGAACTGAGCAGTGAAGAAGAAGAGGCGATGCTTGTAAAGATTCAGAATTTCAGCGAGAATTTCAAAGAAGATTCTTTTCGGGATGTATATTCCGTAAAGGATTCTGTAAAATCCGTACTGGACAACAAATCCAGTCAGAATCGTCAGGCACAGTTGTCGGATATTCTGACTTCCAATACCGGAACCGTGAGTGTATATAAGGGAACGAAGGACGGCGTTGTTTTTTATTCTTATGACGGATATGAAAGCACGACGGCGAACCAGGTCACGGAGCAGATGATTTCCGGTAAATCTTATGAAAAAAAGATTTTATCCAATAACCAGTATGTAAAAGCGCAGAATCCGGTATACCGTCTTGTTACAGGAGATTCCTGGACAGTGATCATTCCGCTGGATTCCACAACTGCAGATTCTCTGAAAAAGCAGTCCATGGTCAAAGTGCGGTTTCTGAAAGATAATGAAACAGCTTCCGCAGGTCTCACGATCAAAGAGAAAGATGGAGGCTATCTTGCATATTTAAGTTTCCGGAATGGGATGATCCGTTATGCAGATGAACGATTCCTTGACCTGGAACTTATACTGGAAGACGAATCAGGACTTAAGATTCCAAAATCCTCTGTTGTTTCCAAAGATTTTTATGCAGTTCCGGAAGATTACCTGACACAGGGCGGCAACAGCAAGAGTACGGGCGTCCTGCTGGATAATGGATCGGAGAATGCGGAATTTCAGGTCGAAACGATTTATTACCGCGATTCGAAAAAGGGACTTGTTTATCTGAATCCAGCTGATTTTAAAGAAGGGGCTGTACTAATCAAGCCGGATTCTACACAGAAATATACATTAAGTGAGACAAAATCGCTGAAAGGCGTTTATAATATTAACAAAGGTTATGCTGTATTCAAACAGATCAATATTTTATGTAAGAGCGATGAATATTACATTGTGGAAGAGGGAAACGATTATGGTCTGTCTAATTATGACCATATTGCATTAGACGGTAAATCTGTTCAGGATAATGATATCGTCTTTGAATAAAGGAGGTACAACATGTTAAAAGAAAATCTGGAAAGCGTAGAAGAAAAAATTCAGGAAGCATGTAAAAAAAGTGGTCGTAACAGAGAGGATGTAACACTGATCGCGGTCAGTAAAACAAAACCTGTAGAGACACTTCAGGAAGCTTATGATCTTGGTGTCCGTGTCTTCGGAGAGAACAAAGTACAGGAACTGACAGAAAAATACGACTCACTTCCAAAAGATATACACTGGCATATGATCGGTCATCTGCAGCGCAATAAAGTCAAATATATTATTGATAAAGTAGATCTGATCCACTCTGTAGATTCCATCCGTCTTGCTGAGACAATTGACAAAGAAGCGCAGAAACATGATCTGATCGCAAACATTCTTGTAGAAGTCAATGTTGCAAAAGAAGAAAGCAAATTCGGACTTATGCCGGAAGAAGTAGACGGCTTCATTGATGAAATTGCAAACTTAAAACATATTCAGGTAAAAGGACTTATGACAATTGCTCCATTTGTAGAAAATCCAGAAAAAAATCGTACAGTTTTCGCTGATTTACGTAAATTATCTGTTGACATTGCAAAGAAAAACGTTGATAATGTTAATGTGAGTATACTTTCTATGGGTATGACGAATGATTATCAAGTAGCCGTAGAAGAGGGGGCAACAATGGTTCGTGTCGGAACAGGTATTTTCGGTGCGCGCAATTATGCTCAAGTATAAACGGAAGATAGGAGATTATTGAAAATGGGAGTATTAGATAAGTTTTTAGACATCATGAAGTTAAGCGATGACGAAGATTACGATGATGACTTTTATGATGATGAGTATGATGACGATTTTGAAGAAAAACCGAAAAAGAGCTTTTTCAAAAAAAATAATAAGGGAAAAGATTTTGATGATGAAGAAGCAGAAGAGGACTTTGATCTTCCGGAAAAATCTACAAAACCGGTTCATTCAAGCAATAAAGTTACTCCGATGCGTCAGCCTGCAAGAAGAAGCAATGTTAATATGGAAGTTTGTGTTATCAAACCAAATTCCGTAGAAGATGCACGCGAGATTACAGAGACACTTCTGAGTGGAAGAACTGTAATTCTGAATCTGGAAGGATTGGATCTGGAAGTGGCTCAGCGTATTATCGACTTTACTTCCGGAGCTGCGTTTGCAATCAGCGGTAATCTTCAGAAGATTTCAAATTACATATTCCTGGTAACACCGACAGATGTAGATATTTCCGGTGATCTTCAGGATCTTTTAAATACTTCTTTTGATGCTTCTTCCATGCGATCAAGATTTTAAGGATCTTTAACAGCAAAGCTATGAACAAAGAAGAACTTATGTTAAGAAAACGTCTGATTGAATTATCGAATCAGGCTTATCAGAGAGATATCGTAACATTTTCAGATTTTCTGAATCTGAATGAATTAAATATACTTCATACTACGCCAAAGGATCAGTTTCCGGTTGCCTACGAAACTTACGGTGGGTATGACACAGCAGAGCGTCAGATGGTTGCATTTCTACCTGATGCTCTTTGTTATGAATATTTTTATCCAATGAAAACAGTGATAATCGAACCGTTAAATCTGAATTTTTCAGAATCACTGACACATCGAGATTACCTTGGCGCTTTAATGAATCTTGGTATTGAAAGAAGCCGTATGGGCGATATTCTCATTGACGGCCAGAGAGCAATCGTATTTGTTAAACCGGAGATTGCTGACTTTATCGCCGATAATCTGACACGTATCCGTCACACTACAGTACAGACTAAGATTCAGGAACCAGGAGACATTTCCTATGAACCCAAATACCAACAGATAAAGGGGACGGTTCCGTCGGTAAGACTGGATACGATCCTTTCTGTGGCATATCCATTGTCCCGCAGCAAGCTGACCGCTTATATTCAAGCTGGGAAAGTATTTGTAAATGGAAAGCTTATCACAAGCAACGGATGCCATCTGAAAGAGGGAGATTTTATTTCCGTACGCGGGCTCGGCAGGATCATGTATGAAGAAACAATTGCTGCTACGAAAAAAGGGCGTTATATGGTAACTGTCAGAAAATATATTTAAAAGAAAAAGAGGAAAATTATGAAGAAAGAACAATCACGTCCGGTACATTATTTCATTGCAATTATCGCAGTTGCTGCCGGAGTTTTATTTGATCAGTGGACCAAATTGCTGGTACTTACGCATCTTAAAGGACACGATTCTTATATTGTTATAAAGAATGTATTTGAACTTGAATATCTTGAAAACAGAGGCGCTGCTTTTGGAATGCTGCAGGGCAAACAGTTTTTCTTTATTTTCTGTGTCGCTCTTATTGCGTTTTTTTCCATATATTTTTACAGGACAGTTCCGATGACGAAACATTTTTTGCCACTTCGTATCTGTGCGGTATTTATATTAGCAGGGGCGTTCGGTAATATGATCGATCGTGTGATCCGGCATTATGTAGTGGATTTCTTTTATTTTTCTCTCATTGATTTCCCTATATTTAATGTTGCCGATATTTATGTAACGGTTTCGGCATTTGGACTGATTATTTTATTATTATTTTATTATAAGGAGGAAGACCTTGAGCAGATCTTTCATAATCGAAAAGGAAAATAACGGGGCTCGGATTGACCGTTTTCTCGCTGATGCAGCACCGGAGCTTTCCCGATCACGGATTCAGAAGTTAATAAAAGATGCACATATTACTGTCAATGAGAAGCCTGTAAAATCCAATTACAGGCTTCTTACAGATGATGTAATATCTTTGTCCATTCCAGAGCTAAAAGAGCCGGATATCCTCCCTGAGGCACTTCCACTGGATATTCTGTATGAAGACAAGGATGTTATCGTTGTAAATAAACCAAAGGGGATGGTTGTCCATCCGGCTCCAGGCCATTATACAGGTACGCTGGTAAACGCATTGTTGTATCATTGCAAAGATCAGTTGTCCGGAATCAATGGTGATTTAAGACCTGGTATTGTCCATCGTATCGATATGGATACGACAGGCTCTCTGATCGTCTGTAAAAACGATCTGGCACACCAGAACCTGTCTGAACAGCTTAAAGAACACTCAATCCACCGGATTTATATTGCAATTGTACACGGCAATATAAAAGAAGACGAAGGCACCGTAAATGCTCCGATCGGCAGACATCCCATTGACCGGAAAAAAATGAGTACGCATGCAAAGCAAAGCAGGCATGCAGTAACACATTATAAAGTACTGGAGCGTTTCGGCAATTATACTTATATCCAATGTAAGCTGGAGACCGGACGTACACATCAAATCCGCGTGCATATGTCCAGTATCGGACATCCACTGTTAGGGGATCAGGTGTACGGACCGAAAAAATGTCCATTTCCAGGACTTACCGGTCAGACACTTCATGCAAAAACGCTTGGTTTCATTCATCCGCGCTCCGGTGAATATATTGAAGTAGATGCGCCAATTCCAGAGTATTTTAACAATCTTCTTGATATACTTAGAAAAAAAGCATAAATTATCTAAAAATTATATACATTTCACTTGAATTATTGTATAATAATAGATATACAGAGAACCTGTTATCTTCAGCTTCTCTTGTATACGCAGGTATAAAAAAGGAGCGTGATGGATATGGAAAAAACAAATACAATCATTACAATAGGAAGACAATTTGGAAGTGCCGGACGTGAGATCGGATATAAAGTTGCAAAAGATCTTGGAATTAAGCTGTACGATAAAGAAATGCTTGCAAGAGCGGCAAAAGAAAGTGGGCTCTGCGAAGAATTATTTGAGACACATGATGAGAAACCAACGAACAGTTTCCTTTATTCTCTTGTAATGGATACTTATTCTCTTGGATATTCATCCGGAAGTTATGCGGATATGCCAATCAACCATAAAGTATTTCTTGCACAGTTTGATGCGATCAAGAAGATTGCTTCTGAAGGACCGTGTATTCTTGTAGGAAGATGTGCAGATTACGCATTGGAAGATAATGAGAATTTGTTGAGTGTATTTATTCATGCCGATCTGGATGCAAGGATCCGCAGAATTGCCAGAATCTATGATCTGACAGATGCAAAAGCAAAAGATATGATCATGAAAACAGATAAAAAGCGTGCAAGCTATTATAATTACTACAGCAATAAGAAATGGGGATCTGCAGAAAGTTATCATATGAGCCTGGACAGCTCCGTGCTTGGTATCGATGGAACTGCAGAGGCTATTGAGAAACTTGTAGAACTGAAAGAACGCGACAGTAATAAGAAGCTGTAATATCGGAATTTAATTATAGAACCACGCGACTATCGCGTGGTTTTCTTAATACAAGAAAAAGAGAAAGCCGGTCAGCTCTCTCTTAATTTTACAGCAGAAGCGGCAAGACGACGCCGGTTTTCGTCAATTGCGGCATAATGCTTCTTTGTCGTATTTACATCTTTGTGTCCTAGAACATCCGCAACAAGATAAATATCACCGGTTTCTTTATAGAGCGCCGTACCATAAGTGCTGCGCAGCTTATGCGGTGTTATTTTTTTGTTCGGTGTCACCTGTCTGGCATATTTTTTCACCATATTTTCTATAGCTTGAACACCCATACGTGTGCGCCTAGTAGATAAAAAAAGTGCATTTTCATGACCGGAGAGAGGTGTGGCTGCTTTTCTGTCTCCACAGATGTAAGTATCCAATGCATTCGCAACCTCTGACCCAAAATAAACAACCATCTGATTACCACCTTTTCGTGTAACTGTAATTCCATTATTTTTAAAATCTACATCTGTAAGATCCAGTCCCACGCACTCTGAAACACGGATTCCAGTGCCAAGAAGCAATGTCAGGATTGCCAGATCACGATCTCTTGTTTTCCTGTAATATGTTAGTGATTGACCGGTTAAATGTTCGCCTGCATGTTCTACATAGTCAAGCAAGAGCGCTACCTCGTCCGTATCCAGACGAATAATCGCTTTTTCATGTAATTTGGGCATATCAACCAGCAATGTCGGATTTTTCTCAATCATCTGATGTTTGAAATAATACTGGTAAAAGCTACGCAGAGCTGACATCTTCCTGGAAAGCCCTTTTTCACTGTTCGTGATCCGTTCGCCTTCACGGTTATATACTTTCAAATATTCCATATATTCTTCGATATCTACCGGTTTTAAACGCTCCAGATCACTGACTTTAAACTGATCGATTGTGTAATTCTTATAAAACGAATTATTTTCCATCAGGAAATGAAAGAAAACCCGGATATCATATGCATAATTCATTCTTGTTTTTGCGGAAGATCTGGGCTCTATGGCACGAAAATAATCTTTGGCAAATGGCGGCAGCGTCTGCAGGATTTCTCTTAATCGTATCGTTTCGTCAATCTGAATCTGTTCGTGGTATGTTTTGGTCTGCATATATCTTGTGACTCCTTATTATACAATTTATTTACTTTATTTACTATTTGAACTTATTTACACAATATAGATATACTCAACTTAAAAGCTAACTAACATCAATATGAAAAGACTTAGTATCAAGATTAATTTTAATTGCCGTGTATTATATTGACAACTGTATTATACCATATTTTTGATTTTCGTGTCTATATCTTTTGGAAAAATCGGTATTTGTCGTATAGATATATTATGAACCATATTCTCTTTTTGATAACAAACTACGAGATATAATATTATGAATATGGAAAATAAAAACTTTTATTTTATAATAAGAGAAAAGATGGATGTTTGATACAGCAGGAAGGTCAGTTGATAGAGAATCACCTGACCTTCCTGCTAAAAAATATTATGAAGAGATTATGCGTTTATTCATAAATTAAATTATAATAAAATATTTTTTATCTGCGTCTCTTATTTTAATACCTGTTTGTATACTCTGTAGAAGTTCTTATAAGCAATCTTTTCAAGATCTTCATCACTGTAGCCTTTTTTCTTCAATGTCTCAATGAAGTTCCACGCATCTGCTGCAGATAACAGGCCTTTTGTTCCAAGCGGATTCTCGTCAGGTGCACCATTCTTAGAAAGTGCATCTGAACTCAGATAATCTTCAAAATCAAATCCGCATCCGACATGATCAATACCTACCAGATTGACGATATAATCTACATGTTCTGCCAGACCTTCTACGGACTGTTTTGCTTTATCAGGACTGATAAATGCATCCAGACGGTTCATTCCCATTACACCGCCGGTTGCAGCTAAAGCTTTGATCATCTCATCACTTAAGTTTCGTCCATGTGCAGATAATGCTCTTGCGTTACTGTGGGATGCAATAACCGGATGTCCGTCTGATAATTCAATAATATCCCAGAAACCTTTGTCATTCAGATGAGAAACATCCAGAACAATACCAAGTTCATTCATACGTTTGATTGCTTCTTTCCCTTTTGGAGTTAAGCCTCTGTTCTTGTCCCCCGGCCATCCGGAACCAAGAGCATTCTCTTCATTCCATGTTACCATGATATCACGTACACCAAATTCGTCATAATAATAATTAATCTGATCAATATCTTCGCCTATGTAAGATAAACCTTCCAGTCCCATCAATACATTAATCTTACCCTCCGCTGTACCTTTCTCAAAATCCTCATACTTTTTAACGATATTCAGAATATCTTTTGAGTCTTCAATCTCCTGACGTACGGCAGCTTCAATTTGTTTGATACGTTTCTTTGGATCTTCATCATATGGTGGATCAATCCACATTACAAACGTACCACCAAAAACATTACCTTCTTTGAACTTATCCAAATGGTACTTTCTGAAAATATCGCGTTCTCCTTTCAGACTGTGAATTGTAACATCTGACCAGATATCCCCATGTGCATCAAAAAGTTGTTTTTTCATTGTAACATTCCTCCTCTTTTATATTAACGTCTTTTTTCATTGACGTTTTGTATATTTATTATCTCTATATCCGTATTGAAATTCTAAATTCATTATACATCTTTTTGCGAAAATAAACAACATTTTGAAAAATTAAAATAAAAAAGAACAAATTCAGATAACGAAATACCATTATCAAAATCTGTTCTTTTGGTGAGTATAATATATATAAGATAGGGTTTCCCTTATATATCAAAATAGGTTACTAATTACTAATCCTTTGAAATCCACGGGATTAATAACTTACAAGACTTGCAACTGACAACTTTCTCAAGATGCTATGACAATTAAACATCCTTACCTGATTACTGGAAATTCGCCTCATAATATGATACTGTCAAATACTGTCCTGCATGAATATCATCCGAATCCAGATGATTCATCTGCTTTAATTCATCTATATAATCGTAAATGGAATCATAGTTCTGACTCATATATTCTTTTGCAATGCTCCATAA
Organism: Dorea hominis; assembly: GCF_014287705.1. Classification (NCBI taxonomy): domain Bacteria; kingdom Bacillati; phylum Bacillota; class Clostridia; order Lachnospirales; family Lachnospiraceae; genus Dorea; species Dorea hominis. The sequence goes on from NZ_JACOOY010000002.1 coordinate 244,142, forward strand.
ACTGTCTCCTCTGGAAACTTCAATGCTCTTGTAGTACTTATATTCAACAGATTCCTTCGCTGCGTTATCATGTGCTGATACAAGCCGGCTTCCACCGACAATACTACCGGTTAATACAATACCTGCCAGTGCAAGCGTAATACATATTTTTTTCAAAAACACTTCTCTTCTTCTCTTTACTGTTCTACGATTACTTCCCTTACGCATAACTGATTCCCCCTCTGTACAGTTTCGAATATATGTTCCTGAACATTTGTTCTAAATGCATTATATAAAACAAATGTTCGGTTGTCAATAGATTTATTTCAAATAATCGAACATATTTTCTAAACATTTGTTTGCTTTTTAAATATCTCTATGATAAAATATTTTTAGGTATTAGAAAGTTCCTGACATATAACGAACTACAGGTATCACGGCGGAGGATTTTGCTTTGATATCTTATATAATATATTATAGAATACGGAGGCAATGACATATGGCACAGGGAAAGATAAGCGCAAAACAACAGGAGATTCTGGATTACATTAAGTCACAGATTCTGGAACGTGGTTTTCCACCTGCCGTTCGTGATATCTGCGAGGCTGTTCATTTAAAATCTACTTCTTCTGTACACTCCCACTTAGAAACACTGGAGAAGAACGGATATATCCGCCGTGATTCGACAAAGCCTCGTGCGATTGAGATTTTAGATGAAGCATTTAACTTTACAAGACGTGAGATGGTCAACGTCCCGATCGTAGGGCGTGTCGCAGCCGGAGAACCACTTCTCGCAGAACAGAATATTGAAGAATACTTTCCTATCCCAATGGAATTTATGCCGAATAAGCAGACATTTCTTCTAAAAGTCTGTGGTGAAAGTATGATTAATGCCGGAATTCTGAATGGGGATTATGTTCTTGCTCAGGAAGAGAATACTGCACACAATGGTGATATGGTTGTTGCTATGATTGAAGATGGTGCTACAGTTAAAACCTTTTATAAAGAGGAAGGTGTCATTCGTCTGCAGCCGGAGAATGATTTTATGGATCCAATCATTGTTCCGGACTGTACGATCTTAGGTAAAGTTATCGGTGTGTTCCGCTTTATGCGCTAAGATTAATAATTTTATCATTGATTCGCTGGCGGTTTGAGGCTGCATCTGTACGAGTGCATGCATTTTAAGCGTCGTCATAACAAAAAAGCCTGCAAGCGCTGACTTTAACAGACGCACTTGCAGGCCTTTTATCATTTCTATTCTTTATTCTATAATTATTTTCACAAACGCCTTTTAAATCCTTTAAAAGAATTGTTATTTTACATCTCTACCTCTGTCCCATCGCTCCAGGTGCGCTCCAGATTGTAGAAAGAACGGTTCTCTTTATCAAATACATGTACGATAATATCACCATAATCCAGCAGTACCCAAGTTCCGCTTCTATTTCCTTCTGTCTGCTTTGGATGATGACCGACTCTTGCCAGTTTTTCCTGTACATTTTCGACCAGTGCCTTCACCTGACTGTCACTGGTACCGTTTGTGATGATAAAGTAATCAGCAATTACAGATATCTGTGAGATATCGATTACTTTGATCGCCTCGCCTTTTTTTTCGTCAAGTGCTTCATAAGCGATTTTAGCCATGTCTAATGCCTGATCCATCGTCAACTCTCCTTTCCGAGTTTTTCTTTATAATATAAATATGTCTTTTCCGTCATTGGATCCAGTGGAAGATTCCGGCTGTTTAAATATACCAGCGAATCTTTTAAAATTCTGTAGAGACATTCATCAAGATCCTGAAATGCCATTTTCCGCACATCCGCCATATTCGGCAATTCCCTGCGCCCAGGCTCAATGTAGTCGGCAATATACAAAATCTTATCCAGACGGGACATATGCGGTCTTCCTGTCGTATGACAGGCAATTGCATCTACAATCTCCCGATTCTCAACATGATAATTTCTGGCAGCCAGAAAGGCGCCCAGTTTCGCATGGAGGAGACTTGGATTCTTCATCTCTACTTCAGATATGCTCAGGTGATATTTGTCACAGAGACGGATCTTGGTTTCTGAAGGAATGCATTTGGCGCAATCATGCAGGAGTCCGGCAAGCAATGCCTTCTCAATATCTTCGCCATGGCACATAGCGAGCGATGAAGCTGTATACATAACGCCCAATGTATGTTCATAACGGTCTGTGTCCAGTTCTGACTTTAATTTTTTGCGTATTTTACGTACTTTATGATTCATACAAACCTTCCTTTGCAATAAATGCTTCCACTTCCGCAGGAACAAGCCCGGTAATAGGCTCTCCTGCTCTTATCTTTGCACGCAATTCGTGAGAAGATATTGCAATCAGCGGAGACTGTAAAAGCTTGATACGTGCATGGTATTTATCATTCAGGTAAGAAATATGTTCCAGCATTGTCTGTCTGGTATTCCACTCATCCCTGTAAGCAGCCAGCACGTGGCAGACCGCAAGCAACCGCTCTGGATGCACCCATTTTTCAATATCACGAAGAGAGTCCGCACCAATAATAAAATAAAATTCATCTTCCGGATATACTGCATGAAAATATTCCAGTGTCTCATACGAATAGGAGACTTCTTTTCTTTTTAGTTCATAATCCTGTAATTCAAATGATTTGTGATCTTTGATAGCCAGTTCCACCATCTTTGCACGCATATCTGTGTCTGATCCTATAGAATCTAATGCCTTGTGCGGAGGACGTCCGTTTGGCATAAACCATATAACGTCCAGACCGAACTGATCTCTTGCCGTATCTCCGAGCATTAAATGTCCGTTATGGATTGGATCAAACGTACCACCCATAATACCTATTTTCATGGTTGCTTCTCTCCTGCTTACTTTGTTCCGCTGTTTTTCAATTTCACTATGGAAGCTGTATTTTTTTGTTTTTATCTTTTCCTTCTTTGTAAAGGACTATCTTCTTGCCGATCACCTGTACAACCTGGGAGCGTGTACGTTCAGCAAGCAGTGACGCCAGTTCTTTCGGATCATCTGCACAGTTTTTCAGCACACTGATCTTAATTAGTTCGCGTGCTTCCAAAGCTTCAGCAATCGCTTTTGTAAATTCCGGTGTCATGCTGTTTTTCCCGACCTGGAAGATCGGATCCATTGTCATGGCAAGACTTTTTAAATAAGCTCTCTGTTTCGTTGTCATGCTTTCTCTCCTATTTTGTTATCATTTATTTATAATAATCAAACTGCAATCCATACATTCTTACTGTATCACCTTCCTGGATACCGGCTTCTTCCAGTTCATCTAAAATACCGGTGTCTTTCAGGAATTTCTGGAAGAATGCAAATCCCTTCTCAGAATCCAGGTTTGTATAACCAAGCATCTTCTCAATCTTTGGCCCTTCTACAACATATACATTATCTTCCTTTTCAACGGTATATGGAAGATCGATATATAAAAGTTCTTCCTCAGGGAAATATTCCTGTTCAAATACAATCGGTGTATTATCCAGCTTGGCAATTTCGCCGGATACATAATATAAAAGCTCTGAAATACCGACTCCGGTTGCACCTGAGATTGGAAATACACGAATTCCTTTTGGTTCAAATTCGGCCTTTAATCTTGCAACCGGATCTTCGTCTTCGCTGTATATCAGATCCGTCTTATTTGCAGCAATAACCTGCGGACGAGCTGCAATCTCAGGATTGTAAGCTTCAAGTTCGGCATTGATCTTATGAATATCATCAACCGGATCACGTCCTTCACTTCCGGCAGCGTCTACTACATGGATCATCATCTTTGTTCTCTCGATGTGGCGAAGGAATTCATGCCCAAGACCGACTCCTTCAGAAGCGCCTTCGATCAATCCTGGAATATCTGCGATTACAAAACCGCTTGCTCCTTCCAGATCGACAACACCAAGATTTGGATTCAGTGTTGTGAAATGATAATTTGCAATTTTCGGTTGCGCATTTGTTACTCTGGATAACAATGTAGATTTGCCTACATTTGGAAATCCGACAAGTCCCACATCAGCAATTACTTTCAGCTCCAGATTCACCCAGAGCTCCTGTGCAGGCTGACCAGGCTGTGCATACTTGGGAATCTGCATTGTAGCTGTTGCAAAATGCTGATTTCCCAGACCGCCTTTGCCACCTTTTAAAACAATCTGTCTGCGATTATCTCCGGACATATCTGCGATTACTTTTCCGGACTCAGACTCTTTGATCACAGTACCTTCCGGTACTCTTAAAATGATATCTTCAGCATCTTTTCCATGGCAGCGTCTCTTGCCGCCCTGTTCTCCGTCTTTTGCAGAGAATTTTTTGCGATGTCTGAAATCCTGAAGTGTGTTAAGACCTTCATCAACTTCAAAGATGACATCGCCACCGCGGCCGCCATCACCGCCATCCGGACCGCCGTTCGGGACATAGAGCTCCCGGCGGAAGCTGACATGTCCGTCTCCGCCTTTTCCTGATCTGATAAATATCTTTGCTCTGTCTGCAAACATAAATCTTTCTCCTTAAATATATAAAAACCTGTCTAATCGGTTACAATGCAATTTTCTGTTATTTAAAAAGAGTGCTGCCTCATAACTGTGATCAGTTATATCGCAACACTCTCCTCTGATTCTTAATTATTGAGCAACTGGATAGATAGAAACCTGTTTCTTATCTCTTCCTTTTCTCTCAAATTTAACTACACCATCAACAAGTGCGAATAATGTATCATCACCACCGCGTCCAACGTTAACACCTGGGTGAATCTTTGTTCCGCGCTGTCTGTAAAGGATGTTACCAGCTTTTACAAACTGTCCGTCAGCTCTCTTGGCGCCAAGTCTTTTAGACTCAGAATCTCTACCGTTCTTTGTAGAACCAACACCTTTCTTATGAGCGAAAAACTGAAGGTTTAATTTCATCATGGTTGTTACACCTCCTCGAATGTTAGATCAATATATTGTGCATAGTCTTCATCATGTGACATCTCTGTCAATCCGAGAACCATCGACTTAAGAAGAAGTTCCGCATCCGCAGACACTTCTCCATCAATCCGGTAGGAAATGTATCCTTCCGTCTGTTCTGCCTCAAGTATTGCACGATCACCTGTAAACTGATCAATCGCATTTATTGTATTAATCGTGAGAACCGACGCTGCTGCACAGACAATGTCCTTTCCCTCCGGTGCATATCCTGCATGACCTGATGTCTGAAAACCGATGTATTCTTTTGCTGAATTCACATATACTGTTACATGAAACATGGATATTCTCCAATATTAAGCATTGATTTTTTCAATCTTTACTGCTGTGTACTGCTGTCTGTGACCATTTTTCTTGTGGTATCCTGTTTTTCTCTTGTACTTGTAAACGATTACTTTTTTAGCTTTTCCGTTTTCAACTACAGAAGCTTCAACAGTTGCACCTTCAACTGTAGGATTACCGATCTTTAATCCGTTGTCACTTACTGCAAGCACCTGGTCAAATGTAAAAGTCTCTCCGGCTTCTACACCAAGCTTTTCTACTTTAATGATATCGCCTTCGGCTACTTTGTACTGTTTACCACCTGTTGCTATAATTGCGTACATATGGCACCTCCTATTATCATTACTCGCCAATTACGGTGTCTGTCACATGAATTATGGCAGAACTTCAACCTCATTGTGCGGCATACTATTGTATATTAGCACATGTTTCCCTGAAAATCAAGCAGTTTACAAGCATTTTTATAAAAAATCTTATTTTTTTCTTCCTGTGTAAGTTTAGAATCATTTAACAGATGTACAAATGCCCCCTGATCCCGCCACGGAACATCGGTTCCGAAAAGGATCTTATCAGCACCGTGATTACGCACGATCCGAAGAAACTGATCTTCTTTTATCACATCAAGTACCACGGCAGTGTCCAAATATACATCTTTTCCGACCAGGTATTTTTCTACATCATCCCACATCTCATTGCCGCCGAGATGGGCAAGGACAAGGTTCGCAGGGTGAACCTCATCTATAACTTCTGCAGCCATCTCCGGTGTACAGTGAACGTCATCCGGGCATTTCGGGTCAAGTCCCGCATGGACGACAATGATAAGTCCAAGTTCTGTGGCATAATCTACCAGTCTTTTATAACGGATATCATTAAAATACATATCCTGATAATCCGGATGTAATTTGATCCCTTTAAGTCCCAGTTCTTTTATATGCCGGAGTTCTTCTCGGTAATGTTCTGTCGCCGGATGGATGCCTCCGAAAGAGATGACATTTCCTTCCTGATGTGCAGCGGCAAATGTATTGACCGAATCAAACTGGGAAGGCTTTGTCATAGCCGGAAGTGCAATACTTAAGTCTACACCACCCTTTTTCGCAGACTCTGAAAGTCCCGTGTATGTTCCATCTGTCTGCGGTGGCATCTGACAGACCTCTGCCAGAAATGTAATCGTCTTGTCAGCAATCTTATCTGGAAACATATGTGTATGAAAATCAATTACCATTTTTTTCATACTCTTTTATCTTGTCGTAACAATATTTGATAATATCACGTCTTGTGATCATTCCGATAAAATGTTCCTGATCATCCACAACCGGCACAAAGTTCTGCTCCATTGCACGTCCGATCAGGTCTTCCATCTTAGATTCGGCATTGACACACTGGTAATCATTTCTTCTGTCAATTTTCATGATACTGATATTCTCAGCATCTTTAAGATTCAATAGTTTTAATTTTTTGACAGCCCACAAAAGATCACCTTCTGTGATACTGCCGACATATTTTCCCTCTTTATTCAAAATCGGGACACATGTATATCTGTAGTGTTCCATAATTTCCAAAGCCTGTCTGAGTGTATGATAATCATAAATAAATGCAAGTTCACTCTTTGGCTTCAGGAAAAATAAAATATTCATCTTTTGAACAGCCTCCTAAATTTGTGTAGTTACAAAAATATCATAAATTGCTTTGATCGCACCTTCAAAATCATGGTTGCTGACACCAATGATAATATTCAGCTCACTGGAACCCTGGTCGATCATACGGACGTTAATATTTGCATGTGCAAGCGCAGAGAAAATACGTCCGGAAGTACCTCTGGTTGCTCTCATTCCACGTCCTACAACTGCGATCAGTGCAAGGTCAGATTCCAGTTCCAGATAATCCGGTTCCACTTCTCTGTGAATGCCTGCGATCACTTTCTGCTCTTTTTCTTCAAATTCTTCCTGGTGAACAAAAATTGTCATCGTATCAATTCCGGATGGCATATGTTCGATAGAAACATGGTTCTCTTCAAAAACTTCCAACACTTTACGGCAGAACCCAACCTGAGAGTTCATCATCGCTTTCTCCACAGTTACAGAAGCGAAATCCTTCTTACCTGCAATACCGGTAATAACAAAACGTGGTTTCTGACATGTTGCTTCCACAATCAGAGTTCCTTTATCCTCCGGTGCATTCGTATTGCGGATATTGATCGGGATACCTTCCTTGCGCACCGGGAAAATGGCATCTTCGTGAAGAACCGTAGCGCCCATATAGGACAGCTCACGAAGTTCGCGGTATGTGATCACATCGATCGGTTTCGGATTCGGAATGATTCTTGGATCCGTAATCAGGAATCCGGATACATCTGTCCAGTTTTCATACATCTCTGCATGAACCGCTTTTGCAACGATAGATCCGGTAATATCCGATCCACCACGGGAAAATGTTTTCACACTTCCATCCGGTTCAGAACCGTAAAATCCCGGAATTACCGCACGTTCTATATCTGCAAGTTTTGCAGTCAACACCTCATCGGTCTTTTCTGCATCAAAATTACCTTCTTCATCAAAGAAAACAACTTCGGCTGCGTCAATGAATGTATATCCGAGATATTCAGCCATAATCTTACCATTCAGAAATTCACCGCGGGATGCCGCATAATCTCTTCCAATCTTGGCAAGAAAATTCTTACGGATAATCTTGAAATCTTCCTCCAGCGAAATTTTAAGTCCAAGTCCGTCAATAATTGACTGATAACGTGCTTTGATCGCAGTCAGAAGATTCTCAAAATTCTCCATGTGTTCTTCTTTTTCTTCGTCGTCATATGCAAGGATTGCCTGTCCATAACAACTGTACAGCATATCCGTTACTTTTGTATCGTCAGAGGTACGTTTTCCCGGCGCAGACGGAATCACATAACGTCTGCTGGAATCTTTTCTGATGATCGCACCGACTTTTTCAAACTGTTCGGCGCTTGCCAGTGAACTTCCTCCGAATTTAACAACTTTAATTAACATTTTTGTATTCCTCCAGGTTGCCTTTTCTTTTGCTGCTACTATATTACCTTATTTTCCCATCATCTGCAATGGAATATCTGTATGAAACAGGATGCCCTGTATGCCGAATTTCTCGGCAGCTTCCACATTCGCGACACGGTCATCAAAAAATACTGTATGTTTTGGATCTATGTTATATCGGTCTAATAATATCTGATAAATCTTTGAATCCGGTTTCATACATTTTTCTTGCCATGAAAACACACCGCCGTCAAAACTCTTTAAAAACGCAAGCTTTTCTTCTGACTGACGGAACATTTCATCCGAATAATTAGACAGATAATAAAGCTTCATTCCTTTTTCGCGAAAATATGCAAACCATTCTTCAATAAAAGGAAATGGTACGATAGATGCTCCGAATCCAGCAAAGGTTGTCCGTATCTCTTTCTCATACGCCGGATCATTTTCTATAAAAAGTTCCAGCCATTCTTCGGTTGTTACCAGACCGGAATCTCCTGCATCCCAGTCTTTATTACAAAACATAGCATCCGCCACATGCTTGGTCGTCTCTTCTGAAAATCCTAATGATTCCAGATATTCTTTCCACGCAAAATAAATTAATACATTTCCAATATCAAAAATAACTGTATTGGTATTCTCCCTTAATTCAGGTATCATTTTTTCTTCCTTCTCTTCTTGATTGTACTTTGTTTCCAAAAACTGTATACGGAAATATTTCCCATATATCCGCAGATTTTTAATGATCGCGGATAACGTCTGCAAACTGTGCTTTTGCTGCCTTCTTAAGATCCGCCGGAGCAAGTTTTAACTGCATTCCTAATTTACCGCCACTGACATGCATCTGCGTAAGTTCTTCCGCATCTTTTTGTATGACTGTCGGAAACTGTTTTTTCATTCCAATTGCCGTACAGCCGCCACGCACATATCCGGTTACTTTTGTCAGATTTTTTAAATGCAGCATCTCCAGCGATTTCTCACCGACCGCTTTTGCTGCCTTCTTAAAATCAATCTCTGCTTCGATTGGAATGACAAACACATAATGTTCACCGCTCTTGCCGGTCGTCACAAGCGTCTTGTATACAAGCGCATGGTCATATCCAAGTTTATCTGCAGTTTCAATACCATCCGTGAAGTCTTCACATTCATAAGTTTCATATTCATAAGGAATCTTCATGCGGTCCAGCATACGCATGGCATTTGTCTTTAATTCCTTCTTGCTCATAAGAAGTTCACTCCTTTATATCATTCATGTTTATATCTGTATAAGCACACATATTTAAGTGGTTACAATGTCTTTTCCCAGGTCTTCCAACGAAATGAAATCGTTTTTTGTTGTTCCACCTGCTGATTCCGGATTCTTCGCATATACTTCCAAGCGGTGGAAATGAAGCGGTACTTCCTCCGGATTTTCACCGATGAAGCGCAGGAACGCTTTCATTACGAGATCCGGTTTCAAATTCTGCTCACTACCTGTTGCAAGGAACAGAAAAATGCCGTCATCCTCTGCATGCATATCGTAAATCATCGGTTTGATATCGACTTCTTTCTCACTTCGTTTTGTTTTCTTCCATACGATGATCTGCGGTTCTTTCATAAATGCACACACACTGTCTTTCCATTTTTCCGAAAGTACTCTTATATCTTCCGCATGCTGAAAAGTCTGTGGCTGAGTCACTTTGTAATCTGCCGCAGCTACGATCGTCATACCGCTTGCTTTTTTATCCGAAGAGATCTCACGGAAACCGGTAACTTCAATTCCCTCGACCATCACAGCATTTAACTGTGCAACTGCCTGCTCTGAGGCGATTGCTTCTGTCAACTCAATATCAAAATATTCTCCGTCACTTGTCACACCGACACCAAGCGGCTGCGCAAATGACATGATCATATGTGGGCTGTATCCACTCGTAAATGCAATCGGGATCTCTGCCCTGCGGATCGCTTTCTGAAAGAAACGCATCACATCCAGGTGTCCAATAAAACGCATTACTCCATATTTACGGAATTTAATTCTTGCTTTCAATACAGACACCTCCTTTCCATTTTGCCACACCACAACCGGAACATTTCATCCGGCAATTCGGTGTGACTTCTGCGTTCATTGCATGATTCCATTCCCGTTTCAGGAAATCTTTCGTCACGCCAATGTCTATGAAATCCCACGGGAACACTTCCTCAAGTGAACGCTCTCTGTGATTATAAAATGCAATATCCAGTCCTGTATTTTCAAACGCTTGCATCCATTTATTATTATCAAACTGATCGCTCCAGGAATCATACAGACATCCCAGACGATAAGCTTCTTCGATAACTGCGGAAGTCTTACGGTCTCCTCTGGCAAAAACACCTTCCAATACCGTTACTTCTGCATCATGCCAGTTATATTTCAGACTCTTCCGGTTCAACTGATCGTTAAATGCGTGTTTTACAATCGCAGCTCTGGAGATGTATTCTTCATTCGTATACATTCTCGCCCACTGGAACGGAGTAAACGGTTTCGGTATAAAGAACGATGTACTTGTCGTAATCTGGCATTTTCCGTTCCGCTGATCCTTCGGGATCTCGTAATAACGTCTTGCAATTTTATCTGCCAGCTCTGGAATAGCACGCATATCATCTTCGGTCTCTGTCGGTAATCCCAGCATGAAATAAAGTTTTACCTTATTCCAGCCTCCTTCAAAAGCCTGTCCTGCGCCATCTAAAATAATCTCCTCTGTCAGTCCTTTGTTGATGACATCACGCATACGTTGGGACCCAGCCTCCGGCGCAAATGTCAGGCTGCTCTTGCGGATATCCTGCACCTGTCCCATTACATCCAGCGAAAATGCATCTATTCGAAGCGATGGCAGACTGATGTTAATTCCCTTGGACTTAAACTCATCAATCAAAAATGTGACCAGCTCTTTTAAATGACTATAATCACTGGAACTTAAAGAACTTAGAGAGATTTCTTCGTGTCCTGTATTTTTCAGCATCTTATATGCATAATCTTTTAAAACTTCTACGTCTTTTTCTCTTGTCGGGCGATATAGCATTCCTGCCTGGCAGAAGCGGCAGCCACGGATACAACCGCGCTGGATCTCCAGTACGACACGATCCTGTGTTGCTTTAATAAAAGGTACAACCGGTTTTTCCGGATATGGCGCACTAGACATATCCATTACAACCTGCTTCTTAATCTTCTCTTTTGCATGAACATTGTTCGGTGTAAAAGAGAGGATGGTACCATCTTCCTTATATTCTACATCATAAAAAGACGGAATGTATATTCCTTCTACTTCTGCAGCCATCTCAAGGAAATCCCATCTGGAGCCTCCTGCTGCTTTATTCTTCTTGTAAAGATCCAGTAATTCATCATAAACGGTTTCGCCTTCACCCATATAAAACAGGTCAAAGAAATCTGCCAGTGGCTCCGGATTGTACGTGCATGGACCACCACCGATCACGATCGGATCTTCTTCTGTTCTGTCTTTTGTTTTTATCGGGATCCCGGACAGATCCAGAATCTGTAAAATGTTCGTATAACACATCTCATACTGGATCGTAATGCCTAAGAAATCAAAATTTTTGATCGGATCCTGCGATTCCAGCGCAAACAACGGAATCTTCTTCTCGCGCATAACCGCATCCAGATCTGTCCACGGTGAATAAACTCTCTCACACCAGACATCCTCTCTACGGTTAAACATATCATAGAGAATCTGGATTCCAAGATGTGACATTCCAATCTCGTACACATCCGGGAAACACATGGCAAACCGGATATCGACTTTCGTCTTATCTTTCATGACCGAATTCACTTCGTTTCCGATATAGCGCGCCGGCTTCTCGATCTTCATCAATATATCATCAGTTAATGCTAATTTTCTCATGGTTACTCCTTGGTTTTTAAATGTTCTCTTTGCATACACTCGTTTAATTGTACCACAAATTGAACACATTGGTAAATAGGAAGTATTTTTTCCCAAATCACTTCATAACCTGTCACTGGCAGCTTTCACTGGTTATTATGGTAACCTAAAAAGGGCTCCCTGAAAAGGGAGCCTTCGAATTGCATGTTTTTAAATTTTTTTATTATCCAATTGTCCGTTTAACAAGATTCTGGAAATTAACTCTGGCAATCTTATCCATCTCTTCTTTGGTCATTCCCATCTTCTCGAAACAGCTAAAGAGATTCGGAATCTCTGAAGCATCCTTCATACCGTGTGCTGCCGGGCTGGAATCTTCTGTCATAGTTCCCATCGCCTCATCATTGATAAACTCAAAGAAATCAAATCCACAGCCAACATGATCGATGCCCATTACATTGATCATATGATCTGCATGTCTTGCAAGATTCTCAACGGTCTGTTCCGGTCCTCTCGGATCAATGAAGTCTTTGAAAGAATTAAGTCCGACAACACCGTCTACATCACGGATGGCACGAAGCTGATCATCTGTCAGGTTACGTGGCACATCACAGAGCGCACGGCAGTTTGAATGAGAAGCAATGATTGGCTTCGTAGCAAGCTTCATGCAGTCCCAGAAACCAGCTTCATTCAGATGTGACATATCAAGGATCATGCCCTTATCCTGTACTTTTCTGGCAGCTTTCTTACCTGTTTCCGTAAGTCCGTAGGATTCGCCGGAGTTTGCGCCTGCGCCAAGTGCATTTGCTTCATTCCACGTAAGGATTGCATGCCTGCAGCCAAAATCATAATATTCATCGATCTTAGAAATATCTTCCCCGATTGCTGCGAGTCCTTCAATTCCATGAAATACATAAATCTTGCCATCAGCTTTCGCCTGCATCATCTCTGCGTAGTTATGTACAATACGGATTTCATCACATTCCTCAGCCTCCGCTTTTGCACATTGCATAATCTCTTTTGTTCTCTTTACATAATCTACATCATACGGCGGATCTACCCAGATTACAAAAATGCTTCCTTCTACGCCGCCTTTTCTAAGCCTCTCCAGATGACGTCTGCGTAATACATCGGTTTCGCCCTTTAATCTACGTGCGGTTACATCACACCAAATATCCGAATGTGCGTCAAAATACATAATCTACCATCCTTTCTTACATTGTCTAATCCATTCTGCTTTCAGTTCCGACATTTATAAAATCCCATTTTTTATAATCGGCGCGTCCCCTTTTACGGGAACGCGCCGTTTACCAGTCGCTTTCAATATATTATGTAATTCTTATGCTCCTAAGAGAACTCCAATCATAGTTCCAAGGTAGTTACCGATTACATATCCGAGAGTACCTACTAACATTGCAGGTCCAACCAGACGGCTCCATCCCTGTGAAATAGCCATACCGGCAGCTGTTGTCGGTCCACCGATATTTGCATTGGAGGCAATAATCGCATCTTCCAAATCGCATTTGAAGATCTTTGCTCCGATGAAACAGAATAACATGTTTACACAAACCATGATAGCTGTAAGTACAAGAAGCAGAGGTGACTTTGTAACTACTGTGATAATGTTTGCTGGAACACCGATTACAAACAGGAATAAGTAGATTAAAAAAGTACCAATCTCCTGTGATCCATGCAGATTCTCTTCTACCTGTTTATGGAAGAATGTTGCAACGATTACTGAGAATGTTGTGATCCATACATACTGGCTTCCGAAGAATTTACCGATGAAATCCATAAATCCAGTTGCATTCTCACCAACAGCTCCGCTGATCGTTCCAGCGATAAACTGTGAAACCCATACGATTGTTACAGAATATGCAACATTGTAAGCGATATCCTTCAAAGAGATATCTTTACGGCTCCAAAATGCTGCAGCCTGTGTCTGAGCAGCGTCTTTTGAAATTCCCGCTTCTACTTCGTCAATATGTGGATGTGCGAAGTGTGAACGGAAGAATTTCATACCTGCAAATGCAATCAATACGAAGAAATATGCAGCCATCAAAAGGTTATCTGCAACTGTTGCTGCCGCTGTTAAATCTTCACCTGCCGCATACTGTGATGCCATTGCTGCAAAGTTTACACCACCACCGATATAAGAACCGGTCATCATACTTGCTACTTTTGCGAGTCCGCTTGCATCACCGAATGGTCCACGCAGTGCAAAGAATGCAATAATTGCACCACATACTGTACCAACTGCACCGATCAGGAATACGATCAACATCTTACCGGTATCTCTCCATACACGGGAAAGGTTACACTGAAGAAGCAATAACGGAATACCCATTGGTACGATCATACCCCAGACAATATCGTCATACAGTACACTGTGAATAGGAATGATACTTAAGTTTGCAAGTACCATTGCAATGATCAGTGCCAGGATCGCACCGGAAACTTTCGATGCCCAATTGTACTTTTGCTCTAAGTAGATAGAAAAAGCAACACCAAGACACATGATTGCGAGTAATGCCCATGTATCTTCTGCTGCGATGAGCGATTCCCGCCCGACTAGATTTTGAAATACTGAACTTAACATAGAATACCCTCCTTCGTTCTCATTGTTTCACGACTGTTATAGATGAACCTTATATATTCATCTGATTTATCCCTATTTTAAAGGACTTTCTCTGGTCATAACCATCCAGAAACTCTCCCATACGTTTCATCGCATCAGAGAGAACTTCTGCCTGTGGAAGCATAACCAGACGGAAGTGATCCGGTCTGTGC